>NZ_JBFXHJ010000070.1:0-11882 GCF_050177135.1 Methanomethylovorans sp. | reverse complement strand
TTGAACGAATTGGCTTCAAGCTCCTTTATACGTCCTTTTAGTTCATGTACTTCTTTTAGGAGCTGATCTCTTGATTTTCCTTCATCGCTCATTTTTTGTCTCACTAAACAGGCTGATGGTTTTTTGATACGGATTCCCCAACTAAATCTATATATAATTTTAAATATATAAAACTATTTTGTGTGTTTATCTTTATATTAAAATATAGTCTTGGAATAATCTCTTAAACTAAACGTGCTATTATAGGGAGATAATTAGTTCTCTTTTATCTTCATCTGGAATCTGAAATAGTTATTTCGATTAGAACATGGAGAGATAGAGATCATCGATATTCGGGGAAATAAAGAGCAGATAGATTTATATAATTCAGAAAATATTTAATTAAACAGATTAAGAAGCAAAAGTTATTAGTGCCTTGTTCAACAATAGATTTCAGTCAACTTCACATGAATATGTCTAAAGTGAGCGGTGTAACTAGAATGGTCTTGCCAGGCAAAGTACAAATACCTGATCGAAAGCAAAAGTCAAACCTGCAAAACTGACAAAAATCGGTAAATCTAAAACAGTTATCACACATCCTGGTCTTACAAAGTTGATCACTTAATCATTCATATTTAATCATTCATATTGATACAATAACGAGGGAAATATGCAGCAATTAGCGAACAATCAAAGATCAATAGCCTATTTTTCAATGGAGATAGGGATTGATGAAAAAATCCACACTTATAGCGGCGGCCTGGGGATATTGGCCGGTGACACGATACGCTCATCGTCTGATCTGAAGGTGCCGCTGGTCGCGGTAACTCTTCTTTATCGCAAAGGGTACTTCCGTCAGAAGATCGAGGCAGATGGATGGCAGCGGGAAGAACCGGCAGCCTGGGATGTTGACGGTATTCTGGAGGAAATGCCTCAGAGAACTATTGTCATGCTGGAAGGAAGAACTGTCCATTTGAGGGTCTGGAAATATGAGGTCAAAGGAGTTAGCGGCTTTACAGTACCTATCTATTTCCTTGATACGGATATGCCTGAGAACCATGAATGGGACAGGACCCTGACCCATCATCTTTATGGTGGGGATGAACACTACAGGCTCTGCCAGGAAGTGATCCTCGGTATTGGAGGTATCAGGATGCTCCGAGCCCTTGGCCATCAAAACATCAGGAGCTTCCACATGAACGAGGGACATGCAGCACTTCTGACACTTGAGCTGCTGGACGAACACGCAAAAAAGGATGGCAGAGGGTATTTGATCGAAGATGACAGGAAAGCTGTGAGGCGCAGGTGTGTATTTACTACCCACACCCTTGTTCCTGCAGGACATGATAAATTCCCTCTTGATATGGCACGCAGGGTGCTTGGGCAAAGGGAGGATTTCTTCGCTTTGGAAGGTGTCATTCATAACGACGATTCTCTTAATATGACCCGTCTGGCCCTCAACCTTAGTCGTTATGTGAATGGAGTAGCACGAAAACATGGAGAAGCTACAAGGCTCATATTCACTGGGTACTCTATTAATTCCATTACTAATGGGGTTCATGCTGCTACCTGGGTTTCAGAACCTTTCCAAAAACTCTTTGATAAATATATTCCTATCTGGAAACAGGATAATTTCAGTCTGCGCTATGCGCTTAGTATCCCAAAACAGGAGATATGGGGTGCCCATATGCAGGCAAAAAATAAATTACTCGACCATGTAAACAAGCAAACAGGTGTTCTCATGGACGAGAATATACTGACCATAGGCTTTGCAAGGCGGGCTGCGACCTATAAAAGAGCTGATCTGTTGTTCCAGGATATAGAAAGATTAAAAAGAATATCTTCACAGGTTGGAAAGATACAGGTCATATATGCCGGCAAGGCGCATCCCCGGGACTATGAGGCCAAGAAGCTTATCCAGCGTATATTCCAGGCTAAACAAACTCTTAATGGGGACATTAAGCTTGTGTATCTTGAAGATTACAACATGACCATCGGTGCGATGATAACAGCTGGAGTGGATATATGGCTGAACACGCCTGAACCGCCAATGGAAGCCTCTGGGACCAGTGGGATGAAAGCTGCTCTGAACGGTGTTCCCAATCTGAGCGTACTGGACGGATGGTGGATAGAAGGAAACATAGAAGGGGTGACAGGTTGGTCCATTGGGGAAGCGGTCATAGGAAACGGGGAAAACCGTAATCATGCCCTTGATGCAACCTCTTTGTACGATAAACTGGAACAGGTGATCGTTCCTCTTTTCTATAATAACAGGGAGCAATTCATTAGCATGATGTCGCATTCCATTGCCATTAACGGCTCATTTTTCAATACCCATAGAATGATGCAGGAATATGTGCTCAACGCCTATTTCCTATGCTGAGGAGAGCTTAAAAGTCGAACAAAAGATAAACCAGAAAGGCAGATGATCTTTCATTTTTCATCTGCCTTTTATACATTCTAATATCAATGGCATCATCCATTCTTACCAAAGAACTCTTGCGCAAGGGCATTCACCTTACATCTTTAGTTATAGTAGTGGTCTATGTTTATCTGGGAAAGCAGATAGTACTGGATATGCTCATTGCATATCTTGTGTGCATTTTGCTGATCGAGCATTTCCGTCTCAGTCGTGGTACAAAGATCCCATTGCTGGATTTTTTGTATAGGGAAAAAGAAAGGTCATGTGTGGGAGGTCATGTTTTTTTTGTCCTGGGTTCGGTCGTTGCTATCAGTGTGTATAGCAAGGAAGTGGCTATAGCTTCAATACTTATGATCACTTTTGGGGATATGGTGGCTTCTCTTGTGGGTATAACACGGGGTAAAACCCCTATAAAAGGGACTAAAAAGTCTCTGGAAGGCAGTGCTGCCGAATTCTTTACGGATCTTGTCATTGCTGGTGTATTATTGCAAAGTTTTCCTGTAGCTATTGTCATGGCTTGCGTTGCCACATTGACCGAAACGTGGTTATCAGGGATCGATGATAACTTGTCCATACCTGTATTTTCAGGCTTCAGTGCAGAACTTATGATATTGCTTATTTCAGTATAAATGTGTGTCTTTTCATGAAGAAAAGAAGAAGTTGGTTACGATCCATCCAGTGGAAAACAAATTTTGTTTAGTTCTCTGGGAATTACGAATTCTTCATATATGGGTTTGTAAGAGGTTTTGTCGAAGGAGGTATTTCGTGGGATGAACTGTAACTCAACTTAATTTAATCAAGGGCTATATGACATATAAATGTTATGTTTAATACAACTTTTATGAGTTATTTTACTAATATAACTTTTAATAGCTCTTTTGTCCTTTTTTGTCCTTACATTAACATCTCTGCATTTTAAATCAAATTTACTTTAGTTACACACAAGTTGCTTTTTTCAAAAGTTATAAATAGTGTCGTCCCCTACTTTAATTATACAACATAAAGCAATGAACTGAAAAAAGAAGAGAGGCTGGAAAATGACACCATGGGAATATGAGATCAGATCAGTAAGGTTTGGAAACTGGGATCAGACAAAAGAAGATCTCAACAGGATGGGCATTGATGGCTGGGAACTGGTCAAGTTCTCTGATCACATCGATGAAAACATGAGAATGGCTTATTTCAAGAGATCAGTTGACGGTCTTGAGATGTGAGTCAACATTTTTATAGTTGATCGCTCATCCTGCTTGCTTCTAATTTCCATGTTTTTAGTTCACTTTTAGATCTTATTGTGGCAAACTGAAAGGCTTATCTTTGTACATGCAAGCTTTTGGCGAATTTTTCATGATCTGATTATTCATACATTGCTTCTCGGCAAGGGTAGTCTACAAATACCTTGAGATACCTTGTCATCTGACAACGTTAATGTTCAGTGCTGACATGAATAGGATTGGATAGCAACAGTCATGAACGATATTATGATAGCAGACCCATGGGCAATACGCCCGAATCATCATTACACGTTTTACGCTGACAGGTGACAATATGACCGGAAAAGGAAATCCGTTCGGTGCAAGAGAGACCGTTGATATTTGTGATGAAAAAGTGACGATCTACCGTCTGAGCAAGCTTGAGGAAATGGGTATCGGAAAGCTCTCCCGGTTACCATATTCAATCAGGATACTGCTTGAATCCCTTCTGAGAAATGCAGGAAGCGAAGTTGTAACCGAGGACGATGTCCGTAACCTTGCTGCATGGGATCCCAAAAAAACACAGCGATCGGAGATCCCGTTCATACCTTCCAGGGTCATACTGCAGGACTTCACCGGCGTGCCGGCGGTTGTAGATCTGGCTGCTATCAGATCAGCAATGCAAAGGCTTGGTGGAAACCCGGGTGAGATCAACCCTGTGGTCCCTGTGGACCTTGTAATAGACCATTCGATACAGGTGGATTACTTTGGGACTTCTTATGCCATGCATTGCAATGAAAAGTTCGAATTTCACCGTAACCAGGAAAGATATGAACTGCTGCACTGGGCACAACGGGCTTTTGATAATCTGAGGGTAGTACCTCCGGGAACAGGCATAATCCATCAGGTAAACCTTGAATATCTGGCGCCTTTGGTCCATTTCAGGGAAACGGAAGCAGGAAAGCTGGCATATCCCGATTCCCTTGTCGGTACGGACTCCCATACTACCATGATCAATGGTCTGGGTGTTCTGGGCTGGGGTGTAGGCGGTATTGAGGCTGAGGCTGTGATGTTGAACCAGCCATATTACATGGCTGTGCCTGAGGTAGTCGGTTTCAGGTTATATGGTGATCTGAAGGATGGAGTTACAGCAACAGATCTGGTTCTCACTGTAACACAAATGTTGAGAAAATATGGGGTTGTTGACAAGTTCGTAGAATTCTATGGACCGGGGATGCGAGCTCTTGATCTTACTCTAAGGGCAACTCTGGCGAACATGGGTCCGGAATATGGTGCTACAATGGGCTTCTTCCCTGCCGATGAGAAGACCATGGAATATATGCTTATGACAGGCAGGGACAGGAAGCATGTGGATATGGTCCGGGAGTACCTGAAGATACAAGAGCTGTTCGTAACTGATGATTCACCGGAGCCTGTATTCACGCATACGCTGGAACTTGACATGGGCACCGTGGAACCGTGCCTTGCAGGTCCAAAAAGACCCCAGGACCGCATAATGCTTTCGGAAATGCCTCACGTGTTCCACAAGGCAATGGAAACGGCTTTCAGGGAGAAGAGGGGAGGGGAGGTACTTGCAGCAGATCCTAATTATAATCGCTGGCTGGAAGAAGGAGGATACAGCATTGCCAGGGACCAGCATCCAGGCCATTCTGGTCTTTTGAAGATCAAATGTGCTGACGATGATGTTTCTGTTTCGCACGGTGCTGTGGTCATTGCCTCCATTACCTCATGCACCAATACTTCCAATCCTGCAGTGCTTATAGGTGCAGGCCTGCTTGCGAAAAAAGCTGTTGAAAGAGGCCTGCGGGTAAAACCCTTCGTGAAGACCAGCCTGTCTCCTGGCTCCAGGGTGGTAACGGACTATCTGAAAGCAGCCGGATTGACACCTTATCTCGAGGCTCTGGGATTCCATGAGGTGGGCTATGGATGTACCACATGTATCGGTAACAGTGGTCCTCTTAAGGATTCGGTTTCCCAGACAATAAAGAACAAGGACCTTACAGTTGCTGCGGTGCTTAGCGGTAACAGGAACTTTGAAGGCAGGATCAATGCCCAGGTAAAGGCGAACTATCTTGCTTCTCCCATAATGGTGGTCGCATTTGCCCTTGCAGGCACAGTGGACATTGACCTTACCCGGGAACCTGTAGCATGCGATCCTAATGGACAGCCAGTGTATCTGAAAGATATATGGCCCGGGCGGGAAGAGATCAACGATCATGTTTCCAGGTACGTACTTCCTGAAATGTTTGAAAGCCAATACTCCAACGTGTTCGAAGGCACACAACTGTGGAAGCAAATGAATGCGCCCAGCGGTACCCAATATAAATGGGATCCGGAATCCACTTATATCCAGGAGCCACCTTTCTTCAAGGATTTCCCACTTGATATAGGGGGAAAGCAGGATATTAAGGGTGCAAGGGTGCTGGCAATGCTGGGTGACAGTATAACCACTGATCACATATCGCCCGCCGGGTCCATACCTGCCCACTATCCCGCAGGAGAATACCTCCTTAACCACAATGTAGATGAAAAGCATTTCAATTCGTATGGAGCCCGCAGAGGAAATCACGAGGTCATGATGCGTGGGACCTTTGGTAATGTAAGGCTCAAAAACCAGCTTGTGCCAGGAAAAGTAGGGTCCTGGACCCTCCATCTGCCAGACAGGCAGGAGATGTACATCTATGATGCTGCCATGCAGTATATGAAAGAAAAGGTCCCATTGATAGTGGTCGCAGGCAAGGAGTATGGTACCGGTAGTTCCCGTGACTGGGCTGCCAAGGGTACTCAGCTCCTGGGAGTACAAGCAGTGATAGCTGAATCTTTCGAGCGCATTCACCGCAGCAATCTTATTGGGATGGGAGTACTGCCTCTGCAGTTCAAGGATGGGGAGAATGCCGGATCCCTTGGATTGGATGGGACCGAAGTATATGACCTGCTGGATATTTCCAGGTTGCAGCCTGCCGGTGAACTGAGGGTCGTAGCTCATAAGGAAGATGGAACAGAAAAAGCCTTTAATGTCATGGTCAGGCTTAACTCTTCCGTTGAGGTGGAATATTTCCGCAATGGAGGTATACTGCATAGGTTCCTTAGGGAGAGGATCAAAGGGAACTGAGGTTCCCTTACGTTATCTTCAAAAAAAGAGCGCTCTACTCTGCTGATAAAAGTAGCGCAAGTACAGTAAAATTAACGTATAG
The DNA here is from genome assembly GCF_050177135.1 of Methanomethylovorans sp. Taxonomy (NCBI): domain Archaea; kingdom Methanobacteriati; phylum Methanobacteriota; class Methanomicrobia; order Methanosarcinales; family Methanosarcinaceae; genus Methanomethylovorans; species Methanomethylovorans sp. The sequence goes on along the minus strand of NZ_JBFXHJ010000070.1, from coordinate 5,076 downwards.
ATCCAGTGATAGAGCATTTCCCGGAAAAATGTAAAAAGAACTTTGTCGGCTTACCTTAATAACACCGACAACACGTATCTCGTAATTATAATTTAGGATATTGATAACTGAAATGTTCAGTATCTCTTTGGTGGCCTGTGAGCTGGCAGGCAGTCCCTGCAGTATACTGGTCTGTCGGGGTCAGGTGCGAAAGGTACCTGTGTTTCCTTACCACAGTCTGCGCAGGTTGCATTGTGCATCTCTCTGTTTTCCCTGTTGAAACCACCACGGCTGCTGCCGCCTCTGTTTCCTTGGGATGATCCGGATCCTCTGCGGTCCATATCTTTTACCTCCTATTTCTTTTATTATCAATCTATCCAAAAGAGACACTCTGTTTCTGGTAGGAGGCTTTTTGAACATAATTGATTGGTTTATACATTGTTTTTTCAAATATAATGCTTTTGCTCAAAAAAAGCTAAAAAATCATATTAATATGAAACTGTAGATTGCGATTTTATTTAAAATCAATGTCTATTATATATTTTTTTATATTTTTTTCTGCACCATCACCAAAATTAGTTCCAAAACTGCAGAGTTCATAAAGTATCACACTCACTCCGTGAAAAAACCAGTCTGAACATAGTAAATTGATAACGCTTATCTAAAAAACATGGTGCATGACAACAATAAATGTATTCTAGTACTCTGCGTTTTTGTAAATGGATCAAATCAAGCTAAAAGTTGTTTGTGAGTTTTTTCCTGAACTTGAAAGTGCTAATAATGTACCTTAAATGACAAAGTAAGCTGTAGAATAGGGATCGAAGAACCTGATAAAAGGATGCAACGGATACAATAGATGGTAATCTGCAACAACACTTAAATATCTTTGAATAAAACACTCATTTGACATATTTTACTAAAAACACGTTACTTACAAAATGGGGTTTTAATGAACCAGGTAAAAAAAGGCTTAGAGGGTGTTGTAGCTCTGGATACGCAAATATCTTTTATAGATGGTGTCCAGGGCATACTCAAATACAGAGGTATAGAGATAGAAAAGCTTGCTGATCTTTCTTACGATGTGGTTTCTTATCTTCTTATATATGGAATGATACCCGACGCTGAAGGACTTAACGAATTTTCCAGGGAGCTTCGTAAAGAGCGAAATGTGCATCCGCATCTTCTGCACATGTTAAAGTTCTGTGATTTTGAGAATGAGTCCCTCGATGCCTTGAGAACTGCTATATCCATATGTGCGCATTTTGATGAAGATTCACATGACATTTCAGAGCAGGCCAATTTTAGAAAGACCATACGTCTCATTGCCCGGTTTCCGACGATGGTTGCCTCTTTCTACAGGATGGCGAATGGCCTGGAAGTGATATCTCCAGATCCATCTCTTTCCCATGGAGCGAATTTTCTGTATATGCTAAGAGGGTCCCGCCCTACTGAACTGGAAGCAGAGGCAATGGAAAAAGATTTTATTCTAAGTGCAGAGCATGAACTGAATCCTTCGACGTTCGCTTTGAGGATAACAGCTTCCACTCTCTCCGATCTGCATTCTGCCATCATCTCTGGTCTGTGTACCCTTAAAGGTCCCCTGCATGGCGGGGCAAGGAAGGGAGTAATGGATATGCTGGATGATATTGGTTCACCTGATAATATCGCAGCATATGTTCAGGAACATCTGGAACATAAGCAGAGAATAATGGGATTCGGACACCGGGTCTATAAGACCTATGATCCCCGGGCCCGTATCTACAGGGAAATAGCAAGAAAAGTAGCCATGGAAAAAGGTAATAGCCACTGGTTCGACCTTGCCAGGGAAATAGAGTCAGTAATGTATCACGAAATGGTCGAGAACAAGCATAAACCCATATATCCGAACGTAGATTTCTACTCTGGTGTACTATATAAGGACCTGGAGATCCCTTCATATCTTGCAACTTCTATATTTGCCATAGGAAGGATATCCGGATGGATAGCTCATTGTCTGGAACAATATGGTGACAACAGGGTTATCAGGCCAAGGGCACATTTTGTTTAAAAATATAGAAATGATCTAAAAGTTCAGACGTGATCAAAAGTATCGGGTCTCGAAGAACAGAGTTCATATATCCCTGTTTGCCTTTCTTTTTTCAGCCATTTTTTTTAGTTGCTCGTTCATGGCCTTGAAGCCATTTTCCGTGTCTTCTTTGATCAGATACATGAATAATGGCACCAGAAGGCCGCTGAATTTCTCGCAGTTGATGAAATGTACACTTCCATCTTCCATTTCCTCGATCCTGAACAAATGCTCACCATCTAACAGGCCATTTACCCAGAAATGTCCCATCCAGCGGATCTCTTTATTTACCTCCGCATTGAGCACCACAGGTTTGAGATTTATCTTAAAGGAGTTACTGGTTTTAAACTCCACTTCGAGTAGCTCTCCAATTTGCAGTTTTCCAGAGACCCGGGTGATAAATGGATTCCATGCATGATACTCTTTGAGATCAGAGAGGACTTCCCATACATCTTCTGGTGATGCCAGAATGTTGATCGTTGTACAAATTCGTTTCATATTGATCTTTCGAAACTTTTAAAAACTCACCATATCTTAAGGTGCATTCTTATTATGACATCAATCATCAAGGGATTTGCGTTACCTGCATTCTTGAAGTAATGTGCAGGCTGTATGCCTGCAAACGTGAAAAAAACCAGTAAAGCACTAGTGAGCGAATACCTCATTCAATTCTCCTTGCCAATTGAATGCATGGAGTTCAAACTTTAAATGTTTAGCGTTTGGTATATGATCAAAAGACAATAATATGAGCGAAGAGATCCCTTCACTCAATTTTCAAATGCAAGCGCAGCTTTTGGGCAGACTTCCACGCATCTGCCACACTTTATACAATCTCTTTTCGACAGACTGTTACGTACATCCAGTTGCATAGGACATACCTTATCACACTTCTTACAGTTGATGCATTTTTCAGCATCCAATTTTACCCGATATCGGTCTTTCCCCAAAATGTGCTGCAATGTACCCATGGGGCAGAAAGTACACCAGGTCCTGGGATTTATGGAAAGGCCCAGCAATATTGCTATTGTAGTTGTGGTCAGACACATGATCACAAATATCATGCCTATCTGATTGAACAGACCTTGGGTCTGTAGCAGCCTGTATCCCATAAATCCCATCATGAACAGGAATATGGGTACCCTTATCCAGAAACTCCTGAGCACATGCGGGATCTTTTTATTCTGACTGATCTTGCCCACCCAGAAATCGTTGAAACTGCCTCTGGGACACAGATTTCCACAGAACCACCTTCCTCTGAAAGGACTGATGGCCAGCAACGTGCCAAACACCAGGAGCATGAAGTATCCCAGTACCGGATACCACAAACCTGCAATAGATACAATGACTACAAGGATCCCAAGATATGGAGTGATTTTAAGCATTTTTTCACCAACGACCTTTTCAAGGAACAGCTATAACATTCTGTTCCTCTTCCCATATGATCAGTTCTTTTTCAACACGCTCAACCCAGCTATGAATGATTTCCATGATAAGCTCCCTGATCTCTCTCTTGTTCCTGATCCTGTACACGAAGAAATAGCCTCCTCCTTCCAGGTTATTCTGGGACTTTTGCAGCACCTTTTTTTCCGTGAGCTTCTTGGCGCTTCTCTGTACTGTGGATATGTCAAGAGCCAGATCTGCAGCTATTTGCTCGGTGGTGAACCACCTGGTATTATGTCCCAACAGATGTTTCAATACAAGAAGCTCTGCTTTTGTCAGGTTGAGACCACACTTTATGACAGCTTCGATCTGGAACTCCTTACATGCAAAATCTACCATAGCACTACCTCTGTATGTTTACAGTACTGTTTTAATGTTGCAGCATTATATATACCATGCCAAGTACTGCAATATACTGAGCAATAATGGAAGTACTGCTAAAAAGAGGGAAAGCCCTTAACGCAGATCCCGATATCAAGATCATTCGCAAGATGAGCAAATTCCGTTCATTGTTTGACATAGCCGGGTGTCAGCTTTTTCTCCAGCAAGGTAAAAGAAAGATCTATGAACAAGGCCAGAACAATTGCAGGGATAGCTCCTAAGAGCAGTCTTTCAGTGTTATAGCCGATCAGCCCCTGGAAGATGATCTCTCCCAATCCTCCACTACCTATGAACGCAGTAAGCACAGCTATACTGTTTGCCAGGATGGCTGCAAACTTGATACCTGCGAACATGGCAGGATATGCATTAGGGAACCTTATATAGCGCTGTATCTGCCATTCACTGAGCCCAATACCGTTAGCATAGTCTATAAGTGCGGGGTCCACGTTTGTAAGACCAATGTATGTGTTCTTGATTATAGGTAAAAGTGCCCTCAGCATTATGGCTATCAGTGCAGGGACAAAGCCTATCCCCAGAAAAGGTACCACTATGGCTATCACTGCAAAACTGGGCACAGCCTGCACAAGGTTGGCAAAGTTCATCACAACCGATGCCAGCCGCTGGCTATAGAGAGAAGCGAATGCAAGAGGTACTGCTACCAGAATGCTTGCAAGCAACGTGGTATATACGAGCACTATATGTTCCCATGTTGCATTCAGTATCATTTCTGTGGCTGCCATGTACCATACCTCTTGTACAGCTCCTTCTCGATCCTTCCGGCCCCGAGGTCCAGTATGACAGCCAGTATCCCTGTCCACAGGCCTGCCAGCAGTATAGCGTCCTTCTCATACAGCTGGATGCCGTTCTGGAGCACGGTTCCAAGTCCTCCGGCAGCCACAAGTCCTCCCAATGTGACGACACCCATGGTGAAAACCAGAGCTATCCTTATCCCCCCGGCTATGAGAGGCAGGGACATAGGTATCCTTACTTTGAGAAGTATGTCCCGTGGTGACAGGCCAATAGCCTCGGCCACATATATGTATTTGCTATCTACGCCTTTAAGGCCGGTATAGGTGTTCCTTGCTATAGGCAAAACAGAGTAGATCACCGAGGCAGCTATAGTTGGTCCGGTTCCCAGACGCAGCAGAGGCAAAAGAATGACCAGCAATGCCAGATCAGGTATTGTTTCCAGAATATTGAGGAAGTTAAGT
>NZ_JBFXHJ010000069.1:0-11978 GCF_050177135.1 Methanomethylovorans sp. | reverse complement strand
CACAGAACCAGGGATCTGTGCTTGCTGATGCCTATTTTGCAGGCAAGCTCCTGTATCCTGAGAGGTTTGAGGATGTGAACCTGGAGAACAAGACCATCGAGATATATACATTCCTGGTTGGAAGGGGTGATGAGGAAGTAGGCCTCCAGGTGTATGAAAAAATGATCAACGCCTTCTCGGTTCCTGCATTCACGAAGCTTGAAGTCTGAGGCTCAAAAAAATAAGAATGGTGAAAGGAAATGAGCCTTCAAGAAGGAGACATAGCCGGCAGGTATAAAGAGCATACAGCCAAAAAAAGAACATATATACTGGCAGGTCTTGTGCTCTTACTTGTGGTAGGTGTGCTTTCAATAGCCACAGGATCCGTGGATATCCCACCACTGGACGTTTTGAGGACACTTGCCGGATACACAGTCTCAACAACCTGGAGCAGCATCATATGGAATGTCCGTTTACCGCAAGTCATTACAGCCATTATGGCCGGTGCGGGCCTAGCAGTTACCGGGGTTGTGATGCAATCCATACTGCGTAATCCCCTCGGCTCCCCTTTCACCTTAGGAATATCCAATGCTGCAGCCTTCGGTGCAGCATTCTCCGTCATAATACTGGGTGCAGGCACCACCAGCAGTAGGGTAGGGGATGCAGTCACAATAAACAATCCCTATGTAACCACTGTAGCAGCATTTGTTTTTGCCATGCTGGTCACCTTGGTCATTCTGGGCTTTTCAAAGATAAGGGGCACTAGTCCGGAGGTCATGATCCTTGTGGGAGTGGCCATGGGATCGCTGTTCACAGCTGGGACAATGTTCCTGCAATACTTTGCCGATGATGTGCAACTGGCCTCCATGGTGTTCTGGACCTTCGGGGACACTGCAAGGGCAAGCTGGGAGGAGCTAGGGCTCATAACTGCTATAGTGGTTTTTTCCATGATATATTTCACATTCAACCGCTGGAAATACAATGCTATTGATGCAGGCGATGAGACTGCCAAAGGGCTTGGAGTGAATGTGGAAAAAGTAAGGCTCTGGGGCATGCTATGGGCATCCCTTGTCACTGCCATCATTGTGGCATTCCTGGGCGTCATAGGCTTTGTGGGACTCATCTGTCCTCACATGACGCGACGTCTTATCGGTGAAGACCATCGTTTCCTGCTGACAGGAAGCATGGTAATGGGAGCCCTACTGCTGCTTTGCGCTGACACCACGGCAAGGCTCATGATGCAGCCATACCAACTACCTGTTGCTGTGCTGACATCTTTTCTGGGTGCTCCTACGTTCATTTACCTCATACTGAAGGGGAGAAGAATATGATACTTGAAGTAGATGGTGTGGAATTCCAATACAGGAGTAAAGAAGTATTGAAAGATATAGAATTCCATCTGAAAAGGAACGAGATACTATCCATACTGGGACCTAACGGTGTCGGAAAGACCACTTTGTTAAAGTGTATGAACGCTATCCTCAAACCAAAAAGGGGTACGATACTCATCGAAGAAGAAGATGTGCTCAAACTGGAGCAGATAGAGATAGCCCGGCTCCTTGGATATGTACCTCAACGCTGTGATTCTGCACGACTGACGGCTTTTGATGCCATTCTGCTGGGTAGAATGCCGCATATGAAATGGAATGTCTCTACCGAAGATGTGATGCTTGTAGAGGCCACTATCAAGAAACTGCATCTTGAAGAGCTGGCTTTGAGATACATTGATGAACTGAGCGGAGGAGAAGTGCAAAAAGTAGGTATCGCCCGCGCAATAGCCCAGAACCCGAAACTGCTTCTGTTGGATGAACCCACAAGCAGCCTGGACCTCAAGAACCAGCTCGAGATACTCAATATCATAAGAGAGGTCGTTAGAAAAGAGAATGTTTCAGCCATAATGACAATGCACGATCTGAACCTTGCCCTCAGATACTCGGACAAGTTCCTCTTCCTTAAGAACGGTACCATATTTGCCGCTGGCAGCGTGGAAGACATTACACCGGACATAATCGAAGAAGTATATGGGGTACCCGTAACTATCCAGAACTATAATGATGTGGCAGTGGTCATACCCACTGCCTGAAACAACATCTTGTGTGTCCATTGTTTGTATAATGCAAATTCCCAGGTGTCAGAAGGTGTTGGCAACAAGGGAAAAAAGCTGATCATTAAAACCCGGATAAATACCGGGGTCTCACTTCTTTTCCCAGCTTATCCGAACGCGGGTTGAAGCTCCCTTTTCGACCAGCTGTCCATTTTCCTGCACAAGAATGTCCTTCAGATAGTCACGAAGAATACTTTCCTGTTCTTCTGTTTCGATCACATAGCGGTCACTGTAAAAGTCCACTGCTTCATCTAAGGAAGAGAAATAGTTGTTATAACCCATGGAAAAAACATGCATATCAGGATATATTCCCATATTGTACAGCACATTGTACAGCACATCGCATTTGGGACCCGGGACATAATTCGTGCCGTAGAGGGCAGGCCACAGGGTGATCGAATGCTCTTCCCAGGGAGTTGTCCCTGCGAACCAGTAAAGGTACACATATTTAGAGGAAGCCTGCTGCATTTTTTGGACAGCTTCCTTTATGTCTGGCATTCCCAATGAGAAAGAGGCAATAACCACATCATACGGTGCATCGAGGTCAGCCTCAACATCCAGATCCTCCCAGCGCTTGCTCACGCAATGTATGTTACCTATTCCCTGCTCTTTCATATTTTCCTTTAAGACATCCATCATTCCGGCTGCAGGTTCCACAGCAGTTACATGGGCAACGTTCTTTGCAATTGGAATGGCAAGCCTTCCTGGACCAGATCCTATATCCAAAACCCTTGATCCTGGGGTAAGGGGCAGTTCATTCAGAGTCGAATCAGTTCTCTCGGAATTTTCCTGAGACCTTTTCCAGAAACGTTCAGCATTTTCCTTTTTGTTCCAGTGGCTGTTCTTATCACCTGTTTTGTCGAGCCTTTGCTGAGTGGTCATGAGCTCTTTCCAAATATCATTCCAGTCAATCTTTCCGTATTGCATATATGCTCCGCCTGGTTCCATCTATTTGTATTTTATCTAGGTTTGTAGGCATATAATATACCAGAAAATACCAGTGAACCGGATCAAATAGATAGTTTTTATGTCCCTATACAATATTAGGGCATTCAATGTCATTGGATAAGGCTTTAGATATATTAAATAGTATGTTTGTTAATATTTATCCAATCTAATCAAATAACATCAAATTAACGTATAACTAAATACTACGAAAGATTTTAAAAGTATCATCTTCTTTTACCTCCTGTGATATACATGTCATCCGAATGTTCAACTCAGGATATGATAAGGCAGATAGCTTCTTTTGATGATGCAGCCAGATTTCATGGACACGTCTGTCCCGGGCTAACTATTGGTTACATCGCCGCAAAAGCTGGGATCGAAAAGCTGGAAGCAGAAAGAGATGTAGATGAAGAGCTTGTGACCATCGTCGAGAACGATGCATGCGGGGTTGATGCAGTGCAGGTGCTCACAGGATGCACTATAGGCAAAGGCAACCTCATCTATCGTGACCACGCAAAACAGGTCTTTACCTTTATATGCAGGGACAGCGGAAAAGCCGTAAGGGTAGCCCTTAAGGCAAGTTTTAACATTGATGACATCGACCCTGAAGTAAGCAAACTGCGTCCAAAAGTAATGTCCGGCACAGCCACCGAGGAAGAGAACAAAGATTTCAGGGAGCGCATGGATGGCATATCCCAAACTATGCGAAAAACTCCTGTTGAGGAAATGTTCGACATACAGTTCGTTGATGTCAAGATCCCACAAAAAGCAAGGATATTCAACTCCGTTAAATGTGCCAAGTGCGGAGAAATGATGGCTGAATCCAGAGCAAAGGTGCAGAACGGGGAATACGTATGTATCCCATGCTATGAGGAATATACCAGAGGATGGTAAGGATACAACAGAAAGGAAAATGTCATCAAAGGCATCTGTAAGAAACGGTGAGGCAGCATTTGAAATCAAATAACTATAGGAGGATCTTACAAACCCTCTATTCTTGATCGATCTTTTATATGCGCATATAAGACAATTTTGAAATAACGGGGTTTTCCGAAATCCTCATAGGAATATTGTGGGTACGGGTTCTAACTTATCTTTTTCTGAATTCGACAGGTATTTATCTAAGATACTCAGAAATATGCTTGTATCGTCTTCATAAAAAGAAGTGATAGGGAGTGTAATCCACATGGTAGTTATCGTTGACAGAAATCTTTGTACAGGATGCGGGCAATGTGTTGACACCTGTCCAGTAGAAGCGCTTTCATTGGGTTCAGATGACATTGTCGTTGCTGATGCAGACTTATGCGTTGATTGCGGACAGTGCATAGACGTATGCCCGGTCGAAGCGCTCTCACTGGACTGAGCTCACTGGAAGTTTCTAATTTTTATTCCGGACCGGTTGGGAGAGTGTAAACCTTACGCTATTGGATTTAACCTCTATTTGAGGAAAAGACTGCCGAAAAAAAGGCATAACACTCAAAATAGATCAAGGAAGGGGTTACCGGATGGCAAAGGCAGATGAAAATGAATTAACCATCACACGCGTCTTTGATGCTCCACGTGACCTTTTATGGAAGGCATGGACAGAGCCTGAGCGAGTGATGCGCTGGTGGGGACCAAAAGGTTTCACATCGCCTATCTGCAAAATAGACCTGCGCATAGGTGGCTCATATCTTTTCTGCATGCTCTCACCTGATGGCGAAGACTTCTGGAGCACTGGCGTGTACCTGGAGCTCGTCCCTCCGGCGAAGATCGTATGCACCGATTCCTTTGCTGATGAGGATGGAAATGTTGTCCCTGCAACGTATTATGACATGGGGGATGATTTCCCGTTAGAATTACAGATCACTATAACTTTTGAAGAGCATGATGGCAAAACAAAGATGACCTTGCTACATGCAGGTCTTCCTTCAGGTGCAATGAAGGATGCGACAGCACAGGGATGGAACGAATCCTTTGACAAGCTCGCTGAAAGCCTGAGATAAATGAATATTAAAGAACTAAGGATATTATGACAAGATCTCTTGCAAAACATGAGACTGTGGATGATTACCTTGCCACAGTTCCACAAGACGCACGTGCCACACTTCTGAAGCTTCGTAAGATCATCCAGGCAACAGTTCCTGATGCAACTGAGGGCATTAGTTACCAGATACCTACCTTCAAGTACAAAGGTCCCCTCGTAGCCTTCGCGGCCTTTCCTAATCACTGCAGCTTTTATGTTATGAGCCCTGCTGTCATGGAAATGTACAAGGACGAACTGAAGTCCTACGATATCGCTAAGGGTACTATCCGCTTTCCGGTCAATAAACCGCTTCCCGCAGCTCTTGTAAAGAAGCTCGTAAAGGCACGGATCAAGGAAAACGCGAAAACCAAATGATGTTGAAGCTTGCAGCCGTCATCTCATTCATCTGAATTATGGCATCACATTTGAAATACAGCGTTTTTGACTGTATTTGCCTTAAATACTATGCAATTCAAATGTAAATCATTCATTCATTCATTAAAGGGGGAGTGAAATATAGCAGACAAAACCATTAAAGTTTCTGAAAATGTTCCGGGCCCGTATTATGTAGATGAAGAATGTATAGCATGTGAATTATGTGTGGACACAGCTCCAGATCATTTCAAAATGGCTGATGATAGGCCACAGGCGTATGTTTTCAAGCAACCTGAAACTGATGAGGAAAAGGACCTTTGTGAAGATGCATTAGGCGCTTGTCCTGTTGATGCCATAGGAAATGACGGATAAGCCTATTGAGATCATGTTGAACTGCAATGAAAGATCTTATTTTTTGATTATCTGATTTCATCATGGATGAGAGTTGCGTTGTTATAATCTTTACGCATTGTATCGTTATCTCATGAAGAATTTTGCATATTTGCCACCTCAATAATTTGTCCTTAATAGGTCAATGATATGTAAGGCGTATTCAGTCTCTTTTCAACCAAACCATTTATCATAGGTGTATTAATTAACTTTTTAATTGGAGTAATTAAAATGGGCTTAATAAAGACAGTGATTAAATGGGTACTGATTGTTTTTGTTTTACTTGTGTTGCTCGGAGCACTTTTAGGAGGGCAATCCGATCAACAAACGAAGTCTACGGATCAGCAACAGCAAGAGGGCACAATTACTACGGTGCAGGAAGGTTTAGCAAATCTTCCAAATGAATATGATAGTTCTGCGGTGCAAAAATATGAAATAATAAAAATTGAAGATATCAGCATTAAAGCGCTTGAAAAACCCTTGTCTGAATATAGTTCAAGTGAATTAAACAATCTTCCTATGAATGTCAGAATGCAATACCGTGTTTTGCTGCCAATAGGTGTTTCCGAAACTGAATTAAAATCTACTTTGATTCAATTAGTGTTGGATGAAACATCCAAAAATACTGATATAGACGAAATATCAGTTTTTGCATATGAAAGGAAAGAAGATTCAAGTGGGGCATACACTCTTGGCATGCTTGAATGGTGTCCTAATGGGCAATGGGATGGGGTTACTGCTGAAATTGCTTCAAGTAATGATAGATCCTCATATGCATATAATATCGAGATTAAAGATAAAGTTGCTAAGCCAGATTCAATAGAGAGACCTACAGAAAAAGACTTTGAAATATATGATTACTATCAACAAGTATATTCGGAAGAATTTGAGAAGCTAGATTTAAGTGATCCATATGCAACTGTTAATTATGATATTGTTTATCAAAGAGTTGCTGATCAGTTTGGAATTACAAAAGAAGAAGTGGATCAGATCACCAAGAAAGTGGCTCTCTACAATGTGCAATGAGTTTAGTCGACAACATCGAAAGTTTACTTTTTTCTTTTTTTTGTACCAGTATTAAATTTATATTTTAAAACCCACACTTCACTTTTATTTATCTATTTCATATAAAAAGCCATGCTTCAGAGCGAGACTTTTAAGAATTGTAAAACCCTAAAGCAAGCATACTATTATCTAATTTGGTTCATGGAACTATCGTTTAGATAGAATGCGTTATACTCAATTTGGTTTAAAATCATCTTCCATTTTGTCAATCTCACTATTACAAAAAGTATCAATGTCTCTTTTAAAGTTGTTACTTATGTAAGTGTTATTCACAGTTTTATTGATTACTTGAATATTGATTATAACATTGTTTCGATTTGCATATTTATTTCTCAGATAATCAGCAAATGTGTTTGTTATAATGATTGCATTATATATTTAGTATCTAACTTTTCAACCAAACACACTAATCCTGCATATTCTTCAGGCTCTAAATCCTTTCCTTTTTTTCCTGCTGTTCAAATCCGCGATATCTTTAGGTGATTAAGCATTGAGTATGCAGGCATATAAGTTAAGCAATGTTGTATCTCCACCATAAAGAGCTATCGGTTTCTTTGTATATACGCATTTCATTCTTTTCCAGAACCTTATGGGAAGCAATGTTGAACTTATCAGTTTCTGCTATTACATGCAGCACTCCATCCTGCTTCATGGCCCACTGGATAATAGCTTGTACAGCTTCGGTCATGTAACCTTTATTCTTATGTGCAGGCTCTGTTCCATATCCTATCTCCACTTCGCCATTGATATTTGGACTGCCCTTGAAGCATATACCTCCAATGGCACAATTATCCGTTTTTGATATGATCTGCCATACAGTATACCATGCATAATTGCTGCTATCTGTCATAGCTTGTTCATACGCAGACCCAAAAACTTTTTTAAGTTCATCGGGAAGTGATTCAGCTGTAACCTGAACACCAATGTTCCTTTCAAAGTTTCCATGCTCATGAATATATGATTTGAAATTTGCGAGGTCCAAACAGAGTATTCTTAGTCTTTCGGTATTAAGTTCTAACATTACACCCCACCATCAAATTCACCATGCTACTATTTTTGAAGACGGAATATATCTGGCAGACATCTGTATCATTGTTCTTTCACCTGATCCCCCCATTTGCTGCATTTCCATGTATGCACACAGATGATATTCCCACATTTTTCACAGGTCCATTTTTCATTTTCGAGAACCATTAAATTATCTATTCCGGTTTCCTTTATCCTTTTCAGGTTATCGATCATGCTCATCCCGTACTTTGTCCTGTATCTCTTATCAAGCTGTTTAAGTCTTGCACAGGGGAATCCTTTACAGGAAAAACAGTAGTTAGCAGATGTTTTCTTCAGCTCTTCACAGTTCTTTATACGGCAAACGATACAATACTTCGGCTTGTTCAGGTCAGAGCCATTGCATCCCGGACATTTGTTCTTGTCCCGCAGGTATGCGCGGCAGACCCCGCAGTTCATACCACAGGGGGCTATCAAGGACTTATCGATATTTATTGGATGCATTGCACCTCAGACTTTGTTAATATCTTTTTTCATATATGTTTCATAAAAACAACCCGATGCTCCCCAGGGCCACTATAATCCATAACAACATTGGTCCCATCAATGGCATCTTCGCCAATAAGCTTCATTCCCATGCTTGTATGAAAGGCTATGGATTCAAGATTTGTAGGCTTTGTTATGGCTTTAATTCCCGAACAATGCTTTTTTCTTGCGCATTCGATGAAATGCTCATAGAGCTTTCGGGCAAGCCCCTGTCTGCGATAATTATCTCTCACGGCCAATAGATGTGCATAGGCTATGGGATCGGTCTGGGAATAGAAACCAAAAAGATACGCACAGACAGTGTCGCCATCCTTTATTACAAAGGCCGTGTTCCCGAATTCATAGATCAGCATGGGATGATGTAAATGCAATGTTCTGTCACTGTCCCAGAAATCATTGATATTTGAGATTATCTGGTCGAAATCAGCTTTGCTGCAACCCATTAATTCCATTTTGGTGTCACCTGTCATACACTTATTGGAAACTTCAAAGGTATTTGAGTCTTAACTTTTAAAAACATTACCTCTGCAAGCCTCTCAGTTAACGATAGTGCATCTGCAGATGTCGGGTATATGGTTCTGCTTTGATTCGTTGCGCATGTTTTTGTATTAAGTTTATGCTAATTATCAATCATTATAAAATATTCAAACGATTGTTAATTAAAATTTTGTTTATATACCATAACAGTGATTTCGTAGTATGTTTGAAAAATACTGGTCATTATTCCTTGTAGCAGCAATTGGATCGATAATTGTTGAGCATTCTTATCTGGGAATTGGATTGTCTTTTATGGGCTTTGCTTTAGCGAGGCATAAAGAAGATCGTGTTCTAATGGATACATTCTCTGCAGATGTTCAGAAACATGAATCTTATGAGGGCTATGCAAGCATCCAGTAAAAAATGGTCAATGAGATGTTTTCCGTCGTCGGTCACTAAAAAGTTGCTGCTTTAAGATATTACGTGATTTTTTTGTTGATGTATCCAGGTATATTCTTGCTGGATACATCATTTACAACTAACGGAGCATTTTTCAGAAGGGGTCAGCAGGAGCATGTTGTACGGATGCCCCTGCTTAGAGATGTACACCTTAAAGCCAGTGTACACAATGCTCTATATCATGCAAGTTTAAGAAGGTAGACTTAGCAAGGTGAAAGTGATCCAATCATAAAAACGATCTTTTCTTTTACGTAGGCCTGTTACTGCAGGTACATAAAAGCTTATACAAAACGCATAGTTGAGGGCAGATGTTAGAAATAGCTGATTGGTTGCAGACCACGGTGCTTATTTCTATCCTGTGCCTTCATTTGATCCATTTAGATGTGTTTTCCACGTAGTCTATCTTTTGACTATTTTAGATAATAATATGAACGATCTGTATCAAGCTTCATACTTCTCGCAATATAATTTAACACAGAATCGCTATACAATTTTATAAACTTCCTCATATATTATTATGAATATTTTTATATAGTATCAGTTCTATAATAAGCCTTAACCGAAGGTTAGTCGGTGAAAAACGGTGGGCTTAATGGACAGAGACTCATATACAGATGAAAGAAAAAGCAATTATTCATTAAGCATTTTAGTAGATGGGTTTATACAGCCTCACTGTAGTGGAGCTGTCAAGAAAAACGGTAATCTTTTATAAACCTCTGCTTTATGTTTTCTGAAAACTGTTCAGTTCTATCTCTATATGAAGTCCCCTGTCTATGCCTGAATGATATTTTTTGGAGTCCAGGAAGTTTTTCTAAGTACCGGGCTTTTTCAGTATTTTCTATCTCCGAATATTGAAGAACCGATCCTCACCATGGTAGCTCCTTCTTCAATGGCTATCCTGTAGTCATTGGACATACCCATTGAAAGTTCCTGAATATCGACATTTTCCAGGTCAATCTGCTGCATTTCAGCAAACAGGGCTTTCATCCTTTTGAAATATGACCTTGTTTGCTCAGGTGACTCAAAAGGAGGAATACACATGAGTCCTTCCACATGAATATTTTTGAGTCCATGGATCTCTGTGATCACCTGTGCTATCTCATTTTCCATAAAGCCGAATTTCTGGGGCTCTTTGCCGATATTGATCTGCAGGAATATCTTCTGTATCTTGCCAAGGTCCCAGGCTTTCTTATTGATGTCCTGTATCAGCTTCAGTGAATCCACTGACTGGATCACATCAAAGAGCTGAACGGCTTTTTTGACCTTTTTTGACTGTAAATGTCCTATGAAGTGCTTTTCACAGGGAAGCAGATCATCACATTTACTCTCATATTCCTGAACTTTGCTCTCCCCTATGATAGTGGCTCCGGCCCTTATGGATTCATTTATTCTCTGTGCATCGATCGTCTTGGTGACACAGACAAGCTTTGTATTTGCAAGCTCTTTGAGGACGGCCTTTACGTTCTGATAAACTGTCATTTATACTCCCAAAGAGGTCTTAGTTAATGATTCGCTCGCAGCTATATGAACTAAATGCAAGGGTCTGATATAAAAAGCTCGTTTGGTTTGCTTCATTGGTTTTAAGTGTCGGATAAATTATTTAATCGGGTAGGTTCCAGTTATCAATGTGTCCAATCTTATTGATGGGAGTGAATAAAATGTTTGTACAGCCATATATAAATTTTAATGGGAACTGCCGGGAAGCTGTTGAATATTACACAAAGGTCTTTGAAGCAGCTAAGCCTGAGATCATGTCATTCGGTGATGCACCAGAAGATATGGGCTTTCCGGTAACGGAAGAAACAAAGGATCTGGTAATGCATACTGCTCTTGAGATAGAGGGAAGCACAGTGATGTTCTCAGATGTTCCCCCAGGTATACCTTTTATCCTTGGGAACAATATCGGCCTTGTAATTATCAGTAAGGATACGGATAGGATAAGGTCAATGTTCAACGCACTCAAAGCTGAAGGCACTGTGGTAATGGAGCTTCAGGAAACGTTCTGGAGCAAACTGTACGGCATGGTGACCGATAAATATGGTATTGAATGGCAATTTCATCATGACCGTGAATGAAAAAACGTATTTCCGTTTTTACATGTTGATCAATACTTTATTACACACTTTTTTTATTTTATCGGTGCAGGGGTGGCCCTCCTCTGGCGTATGACGTTGAACGCAGGAAAGCCAGCCAGTCGAAATCCGTGAAACATTGAGAAGTTAGTGCGAAGTAGGTCGGGTTCTTCATGCTGCCAGAGCGGATTTTAAGAGCTTCGATCTCCGGAGCTGGAAGCCCGTGGCCTTTGTGGGTTGGGATGAAACTGATCGGTCCCGGCAGATCCCCCAACAATGCTTCGAGAGTGCCAGGTTCGGGTTGGCTGATACCATTGTCATCAGAAAGACCCACTGCAGAGCCGATGACTACGTAGCGTGGACCGAACATCTCATTGAGATGGGACCCAGCCGGCCACCATGTTAATGAGTGAGGGCCAAGTTGCATATGGGCCTTTCCCCGCTGCAGATGGCTGTTGTGAGCAAAAGCCAACACTTTTCCTCTGTATCGCTCACGGGATACTATATACAGCAGATTTTCTGCCATCATCGTATCGCGAATGCCGAGAAGCCT
>NZ_JBFXHJ010000068.1:0-12165 GCF_050177135.1 Methanomethylovorans sp. | reverse complement strand
CGTAAACATAACTCATCCTGTCGATATATAATTCTGCAAGTTCTGTACTGTTACTCCACGTATCGCTTGCAGATGCTGCATTAGCCATCCCTGTACCATAGGCCCCGTCAGCAGGACCGAATATCCTGAACAACGCAATGTCCAGAGAGAGGTTAACATCCTGAATATTCTGATCAAATACCGCCTGCAAAGCATCCGTATTCATACGTACATAGTTGTCCTGTTCATCCTGCTCGTAGGCAAGCCTGACAGCCTGGTCAATGAGTTCTACTTTCATGGGGAAAGTATCTCTGTAGAGTCCTGAGATCTGAACTATCACATCTATGCGCGGTCTTCCAAGTTCTGATGAATTGATCAGTTGAATACCCGTTACTTCATTACCATCATCCCATACAGGTTCAACTCCGAGGAGATAGAAGATCTGGGATTCCATTATACCTTCGTGACGTGTTGACTCTCCTGCCCAGAGAATGTATCCTACCTTAGTTGGATATTCACCATTCTCTGCGTAGTATTCTGCAAGCCACTGATCAACAAGGACCTTGCCTTCTTCCCATGCCTGTTTTGTTGGGAGGAGCTGTTCATCGAATGCATAGAAGTTCCTGCCTGAAGGAAGTGTTTCAGGACGAAGTACCGGATCTCCTCCGATATTTGCTGCTATGTATTCCCCATCCATTGCACGGAGGATCTGCCTGATCTCGTTTTCAGATTCTATGAGGAGCTCTGTGTAATTAAGAGCAGTATTCAGCTGCACATCCATGTCTGCGGAAGTTGTTCCCAGCACTTGCATCTGAGCTTCACTGGAACTCATGTTCTCAAGCAGGACTTTTGAAAGCAGGTCATTTGATGCATTTTCTGAATTATTATAAATTGACACCTGTGTGGAAAAATCATCACCTAGCATGGAGTTAACCATTCCCACAAGCTCGTCCCCTTGAGGGGCTTCCCCGAGTATGTGCAGACCGTAAGGCATAGACTGGCCTTTGAGATCAGAAAGAACATCATCAACTTCTTCCAGGAACGCATCAATCGTTTCGTTGTCCTGTGAGAGGCTCATATTTACTTGTTCATCAATTCCCAGATCAACCACCAGGTCGATGATCTCCTGCAAATGAGACTGTTTAAGTGATTCAGACTCCGTAGTAGATGTCTGATAAGTGGTTATTTCACTGCTGAGTACACTGTAATTCCCATAAAGTCCGGCAGATATCACAGGTGGTATAAGGTGGTCGATGATTACTGCATTGCCTCTGCGCTTGGCTTGCATACCTTCCCCCATACCATCCATTACATATGGGTATATCACAGGTATGTCCCCTGTCATAATTGCAGGCCACTCCTCGCTAAGGAGACAGAAATCCTTTCCGGGAAGCCACTCAACAGTCCCATGACGTCCCATATTGACCATGACATCCGCTCCATATTCATGCTGAAGCCACAGATAGAAAGCTATGTACTGGTGATGTGGGGGCAACTCCGAATCATGATAGAGCACATCATTATTCTCCAGCCATCCCCTTGTGGGTTGAGGTGCAAGGATAACATTATCACTGACCTCTATCTTCGGGATCACAATGTACTTTTTACCATTGTCAGCTGTGTAGACCATTACATCTCCCGGTGCTTCTCCCCACATGGATATTACCTCTTCTCTTCTGTCTTCAGGTAAGGCATCGAACCATGCTTCATAAGTAGCCTGAGGAATAAGCTCAACGCTACCGTTCTCTACAAGTCTTTCAAGTTCTCCGGGAGCCCAGCCACCCACATTAGTACCCTGATGTACTATCAGGTCTACCAATGCAGTTTCATTGGGCATCTTGCTTATATCAACATTATAACCTGCATCTGCCATAGCCTCCAGCAGATTGCGTATACTGGGTACAACCTCAAGATAGGATGCACCTATGTTGTCTTTTCCAGCTCCGTGGTTGTAATAGATGATTGCGACCTTCTTTTCTGCGTCATCTTTTTCTCCAAGCCCGGCCTGGGCCAAAGTGCGGTTTGTCAGCCACTCCACCTGGGAGGGCTCAGAGGCATAAATTTCCGTACCAGCCAATGTATCATTTTCCTCTGCAGCTATCATAATCGGATCAATGAGTCCCATTGTCTCAGGACCATAAAGCCTAAGCATATATTGCACCGGGATCGGGGTGGTTGTTCCCTTCCATTCTTCGAGGCTCATGTAACCGTTCAGCACACCATTGATTACAGGCACGTTCAGTCTGTCGATGTCAAAATAGTTGCCACGGTAAAGGAACGATATGACCACATCTACCTTAGTGTCAGTACTGTGGTTAAGGAAATCATCCATTGGGGCAGTTGAAGAACCATAACATGCTACTACATTGACCCCTCTTGCCTCAAATCCTTTGATAAGCTTGTCCAATGGTTCCATATCGAGAGGGTAGTACGATTTATAAAATGCAATACCTACGGTGGGTGCATTTGCATCAAAGCTGTGCCCTTCGGTCCTGTTGGCATACCACTGGAAGTATGCACTGCTACTGTTTGTGAATAGGTCCATAGATGTACCTGTCATTGAGGGATGATAGATAGCACCTTCAGGTGGCCCGATAGGTTCCTGGACATCCAGATCTGTCCTTCCATAGTATTCAGAAGCCAGATAGAAAATGAGATTATCAAAATTCTCATCATTGGATGCGCCATTCAGCCAGTAGTCCTGCAGGTATGACTTAAAAGTGTCCTCATCACTGAAACGTGATGGAATGAAGGGAATGTTTTCATTGAGATATGTATTGTAACCAATGACAACACACCCATTTGCAATGGCAGCATCAACTGTCTCCTGCAGCTTATAGGCCGTCTGGGTGAACATATTGACATAAATTATATCCATCTGGCTAAGATCCTCATCACCACTGAGCTTGTCCGCAAGACAGTAACTAGCTGTGATGTTCATGCCAGGGTTACTGTTTACCCGTGAAACAAAATTGGCAAGTTGTGCATCATGGCTTGAATAGCCTGTAATTATAGCCACGTTCAGATGTGGTGCATTTGATAATTGAGTGGTTGAAGTGGTATAAGTCTTTTTAAAGAGCAGCACAGCCACATCAGCCCTGCCTTCACCGGTCTTGGATATTGTTTTACCGGAGATGGTCGTTCTTTCCAGAGAGCTGATACTGTCCAGCAGAGCAAGTATGGCCTCATGGTCAACATCATCGTTCTTCCTCATAGGCAGGATGAGATCGGTCATCGCTTGGCCATCCTGGACTGAGAAGCTTGTTACATTGGTGAGCCACATGCCACTCATAGCAGTACTGTAAACCACTGATTTGAGTACATAATTGCCATCGGGTATTCCGGTGAGAACAAAGTTCCCATATTGATCACTGGTTGTATTGGCGTAGAAACTGCCATCTTCGAGGGTGAGCACAACATCAACATCCGTCCTGTTCTCACCTGTTTTTGAAACGGTCTTTCCTGATACTGTTGTTGTTCGAAGTGCAGATAATATTTCTTCATGGTCAATGTCGTCATTCTTCCGCATGGAAAGATTAAGATCAGAAACTGACTGACCACCTTCTACGCTAACTTCGGTCACGTTAGTAAGCCACATGCCACCCATTGCAGAACTGTAGATAACGGATTTGAGGGTGTAATTGCCATTCGGCACATCCGTGAACATGAAATTGCCATCAACATCACTCGTAGTGTTGCTGAAAAAAGTAAGCTCTGTTTTAAGGATGGAGTCACTTGTATCAGTAGCGTTATCGGGTTCACTGACTATTGTATTAACTTCCTTGAAAAGGACAATATCCACATCTGCCCTGGCTTCACCGGTCTTGGATATAGTTTTACCTGAGATGGTCGTTCTTTCCAGAGAGCTTATACTGTTCAGCAGAGCAAGTATGGTCTCATGATCAACATCATCGTTCTTCCTCATTGACAAGCTGAGATCGTTTACCGCTTGCTCACTCTGGACTGCGATGTTTGTCACATTGGTAAGCCACATGCCACTCATTGCGGTACTGTAAACCACTGACTTGAGCACATAATTGCCATCGGGTATGCCGGTGAGAACAAAGTTCCCATATTGATCGCTGGTTGTATTGGCGTAGAAACTGCCATCTTCAAGGGTAAGCACAACATCAACATCTGTCCTGGCTTCTCCTGTTTTTGATACCGTTTTCCCTGATACTGTTGTTGTTCGAAGTGCAGATAATATTTCTTCGTGATCGATAGCATCGTTCTTCCTCATGGAAAGATCAATATCGGCCACTGCCTGTCCGTTCTCTATGGTAACTTCGGTCATGTTCGTGAGCCACATACCTCCCATTGCAGAACTGTAAATAACAGATTTGATCACATAATTGCCATTCGGCACATCCGTGAACATGAAATTACCATCAGCATCACTTGTGGTGTTGCTGACAAAGATCATACTGGTTTCTAAGTCTTCTGTTGCATCAGCAGATGGAGCAGCCATAGATGCTGGCAATAGTAAGATAGTGACACATAATAATGCTAACATTAGTGCAACTATTTTTTGCTTTCCAAAAGTTCCTATCGTTGTTCTCAAGATAACCACCGTCTTTGCTTTACTATGTGATCCGGTAAATCCAAATTGATTTTCAAGGAACACCGGACCACAATAATACGTGCATCGTATTTGTAAACGTGTGAGATTAAGTTATGAATGTATGTTAGTAGTTATGAAAATACTAAGTATGATATATACTTATCTATTTGCTTTTTTGATAACAACTAAGCGCATTTAAGCATTTAATTTACATTAAAAGTATAGATAACTGTAACTCGAAATATAATGCATCAGCTGATAGAATGATATACTGTATTTGAAAAAGTAAAAATTAAAAAGCTACTTCCAAGTTCAGGATATAACAGGGCTAAAAACCTATGAGCTACTCTTTTTAGTTAACAGAATGGAGATGGATACATGAATAACGGAAGACGGCGTCAGTAATATCCTTCCTTTAAGCCAGTTAAAAATAAAAACCTTGTACCTAGTACAAGGCTCTGTAAACTGACAAATCTGCTACTGATCTGCATCTTTAAGGGGATTTTCCAGATAATTATCGGTCATTCCTGCTATCACATCTTCCTCCTTCTCATGAATCCTATAAAGACTGCTCCAACGGCTCCAGCCACGAGGATAAGAGCAACTATATCCGAACCCGAGAAGGTAGGACTGCTGCTTTCCGGCTGGGACACGGTTTCTGTTGTCATCTCATAACCTTCCACATAGTTCGGGTCCTGAGTTGATCTCATGGACTCCTGAGGCACTTTGTCCAGATCTGTTCCAACACCGCCATCTGTTTGAGTGGTCTGGTTGCTCGAACCTCCAGGTTTTACCTGTGCAGAACCGGTGGAACTTCCACCCTTACTCTTTTCAGCAGAAGTGGTATCATTTGCCTCAGTATCATCACGGAGAGTTGCCTTGTAGAGTTGCTGATTATATTTATCGATAACTTCCTCACTGACAACACCCGGTACAGAAACAACACCTTGGACAAAATCATCAAGCAGAGGATTGCCACAGGTGTGATGACAACATGTAGCTCCATTCTCTGCCACGGATTCCATATATTCCTGTGTCAGACTTTGTACAACTTCAGCAGAAGGTTCCCAGTATCCTTTACGGACCGCTTCCAGCATCCTGCCAGTAATGGACTGGTACGCACCAGCGTTCTCCGCATTGAACCATTCTTCCATACCCTCATTGGCATAGGTCTTATAGACATTATCCCATACGGAATCGTCCACAAGTTCGGGGTCAGTGACTTCCCATCCCCACAGATTGTCCACGAACTCGGCCATCATCCTGCCACCGGCATATCCTGATCCCTGCATACCCTCTATCCATTTGGGATTGAAGTACCTGGAACGCAGGTTCTTGCTCAGGTATTCCTTCATTCCTGTCATCTGGGCATTATTGGGGTCCCTCGTATCCGAAACATACATCTCCGGCGTCTGATGGTCTTCCCTCACATACCTGGTCGCAAGGTTCAGTCCACCGAAATACTGGAAGAAATCATCGTTGTCCAGGGTATCATACAGATTGGAAGAATCCGAATGTACCGATGCTTCCACGTTCTTCAGGTTGGATGTAAGCAGTTCCTGGCATTGGTATCCCCACAGTTCAGTTCCATAGGCAAAGCCCATTTTCTCAAGATACAGGGTCGCGATCTCATCCTCGCTTTCCCAGACACCGCTCGCATCGATGGCATCGCCGACCAGGATATCATAAGTCCCATCCTGTACTGCAAAACATCTCATGGTAGAGAGGGTTTCAGCCATGGCAGCAGTTTCTTCCTCGGTCTCAAAGGACCCCTGAAGGCTTGCGTAAAGATCCTGGTATATGGCTTGTGTACTGGTGTTCACATAGTTGGGGTAATTCCCGGAAGGAGCTATGTTTGCAAGTTTCACTGCATCATCAAGCATTTTGATCTTGCTTGGGAAAGCATCCCGCATACCTGCAGTTGCGTAGACTATATCGATGCGAGGTCTTCCCGGCAAGGAAGCATCGTAGTTGGGTAGCAATTCTTCTTCAGGTATGAGTTCCACACCAACCACATAACCATTGCTGTCCCATACCGGTTTGACACCCAACAGGTACATGGCTTCAGCTTCCAGCGTACCATGGTCGCGAATGAATTCCACACCGAACCGGGAGAAAGATACCTTTGTCGGATATTCACCATGTTCCTCATAGTAGTCCACTAACAACTCCTGAGCAAGCATTACTCCTAACTTCCACGTGGCTTCAGAAGGGTAAAGCTCGGGGTTCACTCCGTAAAAGTTCCTGCCTGTAGGCACAGCATTAGGGTTCATCACCGGATCGGTACCTGGCCCCGCAGGTATGAAATCAGCACTCAAAGCATCGATCACCCTGTCCATCTCTATAGCAGAGTCAATGAGCCGCTGCTTATATTCCAGACCCCTTTCCAGGTCTATGAAAACAGATTCATTGGTATAACCGTATACCATATCCTCTGCGTCATATATGGAAGTACCATTGGTCACAACTTCCCATACCAACCAGTCCACTTTTGTATCATTCAACGGTATGCCCAATGGATAATCAGCTATAGGATAATAAGCAGCTGTGACATTATCCTCGAAATATCCCTTCATCATGGAACGTACCATGCATGATAGTTCGTCCCTGTTGGGCGATGTAGAGTTCGAAGCTGGCACTTCCCCAAGGATGTGCATGCCATAAGGTATGTTCTCACTTGCGATCTCTTCCAGATATTCATGCAGCACGTTTTTTACGAACACATCAAAGAGCGTTTCATTGTATCCGTACAGTTCAGAAGCATTCAGCTCCAGGTCCGTAGTGAGATTTGCCTTTACCATTTCATCAACAATGATCATCTGATACCCTTTTTTCGTCTGGGTGGACATCTCCTGTCCGTAGTACTGCTGCACGTAACGTGACAGATTGGACAATTGTCCGTATGTGCCAGAGCGTTCCAGAGTTGGTGTCATGTGATCGATGATCAGGGCATTGCCTCTGTATTCCGCTGTAAGGCCCTCTCCTACATTGGCAACGATGTATGGATAGATATTTGGCATGTCCTGCAATAGCAATGGGGACCATTCGGCCGTCCTGTTCATACCGTATGCTTGCCCTGGCAGCCATTCATGCGTGCCATGGGTTCCGAGATGGATGACGGCATCTGCATCCCACTGCTCATTAAGCCATAGATAAAAGGCTATATACTGATGAGGTGGAGGGACCAATGTACTGTGATACAACGTGTCATCACTCTGCATGAAACCACGGGCAGGCTGGGGCATGAGCCACACATTTCCAAACTGTACGGTAGGTATCACCAGATATTTGCCGGAATTGTTCTCCCATATCATGAGATTCTTGTCTTCGGCTAAGTCTTCCTGCCAGGGTGCTCCCCATTCTTCTATTACCTCATCTCGCAGATCCTGTGGGATTTCTGCTTCAAACCATTCGCGATAGGTTTCCATGGGTATAAGCTGCAGTCCCCATGATGTTCTGTTCCCGACCATTTCATTGAGCACACCCGGAGCCCAGCACCCTGCATTTATACCCTGGGCCTGGATCACATCAAGCAGCTCTGTGTTGTTCTCAGGCACTGAAGTAACATTGAAACCAGCATCCTGCATTTCCTGAAGCATGAGCCTCATGCTGGAAATTGTATCAAGGTAACTGGCTCCGATATTGTCTTTGCCTGAAGGATAGTTGTAATAGATCACCGCAACCTTCTTCTCGGAATTGTTCATTAACTTGAGCTTTGCCCAGTTTATGGACCTGTTCCCTATCCAGTCCACCTGGCTGTCCATAGGAACAGCTTCACTTGTACCGTTAGTGGAATCATATACGTTCTTTCCTATGACAACATACTCAAAGATGCCGTCAAGGTTCGGACCAAGGGTCATCCTCACTACCTGCGCATTCGGTATACCTCTGTTGGCATCTGCCGGATCAGGTGTCTGCGGAACGTCCACAACTATTCCTCTTAATACAGGCACGTTGAGCTGCCTCAGTTCGCGCTCCCCCTTCTCATTGTCATAATAGTTCAGCCTGAAGCTCTTCAGGGATATGACGCACTGTACCAGAGATTGATTGTTCTCATCACAGTAGTACTTGACAATGTCATCGAACGTATCGAATCCCACAATGACGTTGCAATCCTTGCCTTCAAGGTCAGAGATCAATGCATCCACAACCCCCATCTGGCCGTTGGCGATATCATCACGATGGAACCACATACCAATGGTGGGTTTTGATGGATCGTATACATGGTGTGTACCGTCATTTGTAGAATACCATTCCAGATACTCCTGGGTTGTTTCAAAGTATTTCCCTGAATGATCTTTGTGGTAAAGCCCCACCTGCGGCAGAACGGAGGCATCTGACCCCTGTAATTGCCAGTCCGCAGTAAGTTCGGGATTGTCGCCATATTCCTTGGCAAGATAGATAAGGAAGTTCTCGGCACTAGTTAACTGGGCATCGGTCTGTGTACCCATGTTGTTGTAATAGTTAAGCAATGTGACATTTTCATCGCCTGTATATACATGGTCAAAATATGCCGGTGTATCAATGGAACGCACATCAACGAACACGGTGCCCGCCGTATGAGCCTCCCAGAAACTCTGGTTAAGAGGACTATAGATGCTGCTGGAGAGCATATCACAAAAGATCACGTCCTGCTCCTGAAGTAAACCGCTTGAAGCCGCCCGGAGCAACTCGTCACTGGGATCAGCCCAGGTGGTCACATTGAAGGATGGGATGTAAGTGTATTCTATGTTCTGGCTGTACGGATTTGTCAGACTGGCATTTTCCAGGCCCGGGTTTGCTGCATAGCAAAGATACATGATCTTTATTGTATCCCATTTATCAGTAATCTCAGGATGATCACCATACTCCTTTGCCAGATATAGCACAAGGTTCTCTGCATTGAGCCTGTCATCTTCAGTGGCAGTACCCATATTGTTATAATATGTATCAATCAACTGCGTGGAGGAACCGTCTGAAATGTAGTCAAAATATCCGGGAGTGCCCATAGACCTGATATCCACAAGAGAGATGCCGGCATCATGAGCAGCTTTGAATGTAGTGTTCAGGGGATCAAAGACAACAGATGAAAGCATGTCAGTGAATATCACATCCTGTTGCAGCAGCAAACCGCTTGAAGCTGCTTGCAGCAGCTCGTCACTGGGGCCTGCCCATGTGGTAGTATTGAAGGAAGGAATGTATGTAAATTCTATACTGTCATTGAATCTGGTCGTACTTGCAGCGTCTTCCAAAGCAGCACTTGGCTGCCAGCCGATATAGACAATGCGTATTTTACCTCCCCAGTTATCTGTGATCTGAGGCTTATTGCCGTAGTTCTTGCATAGATATGTAAGGAGGTCTTCTGCATTCTGCATTTCTGTTGGAGTCCCGATACCCATATTATTATAATATGTATCTATTGGCTCCGTTGAAGATCCATCGGATACATAGTCGAAATATTCAGGCGTTCCCAGAGACCTTATATCAACAAATGAAGTACTGTTGTCCTTTGCAGCCCTGAACGATATATCCATTGGATCAAAGACAGCACTTGACAACATATCAGTAAAGATCACATCCTGTTCCATCAATAGGTCTGAACTTGCTGCTTCCAGCAGTTCGTCACTTGGACCGGTCCAAGTGGTCGTGTTAAATGAAGGCACATAAGTATATACTACGTCTGAACTGTATACCATGGACTGGCTTGCAGCTTCAAGAGCAGCGCTCGGTGTCCATGAAATATACATTACATTGACCTTGTTTTCGTCTGCCGCTACTATCTGTATACTGAACAGCATGGCCAGTATACAGATCATCAAGAGTAACTCTCTCCATTTCATAGTACCAACCCTTTCAAAAAGTGGGATCAACTTCGCTATTTAGCCTATATAGACCAACCATTGGCTCCACTTTTAAAGATATATTATCTAACCTTACGAGCAACACTATAAACAAAAATTTGCTTCAGAGAATTTCGAAAATAATCCCCACTAAAAAAGTTCGGATATTCCTGTCTCTATATAAGAGGCAGAGAAATAGCCAAACCAATTCCCTGGCCATCGGCCTAAAAGAGGGAATAGGCACTTCCCTGAAGAGAAAAGTGCCATAGGATATCACATTTTCCTCTTTCTCATGAAGCCCAGGAACACTGCTCCGGCTGCTCCTACCACCAGCACGATAGCAACTATATCAGAACCAGAGAAAGTAGGGGTACTGCTTTCAGGTGGAGCTACAGTTTCCTTGGTCATCTCATACCCTTCTACATAGTTCTCAGGAGTAGACTTCGGAGCTTCGGGCGCAGGCTGGCTAAGGTCTGTGCCTGCACCAATCTGAGATTCTATAGTCTGGTTTGATGTAGAAGTTGTGGCCTGGTTAGTAATTTCCAGTTTCGGACCACTGGAACCACGGCTACTACTGCGGCTGGAAGTGCTTTCCTTCACTGGCTCACTGGTAGCTTCCTCTATAAGCTTCTTGTAGTCTGATGCCGTTTGTTCGTCCACCAGACCTGGCACAGACATTACGCCCTGTATGAACTCATCGAGTGAAGGATTACCACAGGTATGATGACAGCATGTGACACCATTTTCCACCACGGATTCAACATATTCTTTCACCAGGTTCTGGACCACTTCGTCCGAGGCGTCCCATGAATCCTTCCTTACGGTCTCAAGCATCCTTGCTGTAATGGACTGATACTGATATGCATTATCCTTAAGGAACTCATCCAGTCCAAGGTTCTGGGAATCCAGTATATATGTTTCATACATCTTGTTCCAATCCGAATCAGTTACCAGATCAGGAGTAGTGGCTTCCCATCCCCACATAAATTCCACGGTCTTCATCATTTCCCTGGCACCTGCATAATCATATTCCATCATACCGGTTATCCAGTTGGGATTGAGGTACCTCGCGGTCAGCTCTGTACTGAAAGCTTCGCCAAGTGTGATGATCTCCGGGTTGTCCACGCTGGTCAGGTCAGAGATGTACATTGAAGGGGATTCACCTGTGATCGACTTTACAGCAAGTCCGAGTGCTCCGAAGTAGGAATAATAGTCGTCATTGTCTATGAGACCGTAAAGGTTCGAAGTATCACTGTGTATGGCTGAATCCACTCCTCCGAGGTTCAGTTCGAACACATCCTCATAATTGACACCCCATACATCCTTGCCGTATACATTGGACATCCTGGATATGTACAGGTCAGCAACTTCTGAAGAATTCTCCCAGGTATTGCTTGCCTCCACTGCTTCGGTAACACCAGTACCATAAGTACCTGTGGCCTCACTGAATACCCTGGACATAGAGACATTGTGTGCAACGCTTTCATTATATCCGCCTGCCAGCATTGCATCTTCTATTGCAAGTGAGTTCCATCTTACATAGTTGGTCTCGTTTGTTTCATTGAGCTGCGCAACCATGCGGACCGCTGTATCCATCAGTTCTATCTGGTATGGGAAGGTGTCACGGTAAAGTCCCGATGTTGTGAGCAGCACATCTATTCTCGGATGTGTCATCTCTTCCTGCGGGATAACTTTAAATCCTGTTATCCTTCCGCTGGTCCTTTCCAGTTCCACACCCAGAAGAGCATAGATCTGTGCTTCCATAAGACCTTCATGTCGCATTGTTTCCACAGACCACATGACAAA
>NZ_JBFXHJ010000067.1:0-12388 GCF_050177135.1 Methanomethylovorans sp. | reverse complement strand
ACTCCTGTACCCATTCCGAACACAGCAGATAAGCCTGTCCACGTTCCGTACTGTACTTAAGTGCGCGAGCCTTTGGGAACTTCGGATCGCTGCTATGCTCACTCTATGATCTAAATACTGATTCTTACAAATACTAATTTTCTACTAGTTGATACTGTACTTTTTATCTGATCATGTTCTTCGGCAGCAGTAATGAATCTTTGTTTCTGTTTTTTATGTTGTATAACCAATAGTATAAAGACAGATACAATTCAATCATTAGTATATCCTGCTTTGTATAGGGGTGACAGAGTGAAAGAATACGATCTGATAATTGTTGGCACGGGTTCCGGAATGAACTATATCGGACCAATGATGGATGCCAACCCGGAAATTAAGGTTGCAGTCATCGATAAGGATGAACCCGGAGGTATCTGTCTCACAAGAGGCTGCATACCCTCAAAGATCCTTTTATATCCTGCTGAACTGGTAACTGAGATCCATAAAGCTCAACATTTCGGTATCGACGTTCAGATCAAAAGCATCGATTTCAGCAAGATAATGGAGCGCATGCGCACCAGGATCTCTTCTGACATAAGGTCCATAGAAGAAAATCTGCGGGCTAACCCACGCATCGATTATTATAAAAGCACTGCCGAGTTCATCGGGCCATACACTCTGAAAGCAGGAGAAGAAGTTCTCAAAGGAAAGATGATCTTCTTATGTACAGGTTCAAGACCATCTATCCCACCTGTCAAAGGGCTTAATGATGCAGATTATCTCACAAGCGATAATGTGCTTCGTATCTCTGAACTGCCAAAAAACCTGGCTATCATAGGCGGTGGTTACATTGCAGCAGAGTATGGGCATTTCTTCTCAGCAATGGGTTCCAAAGTTACTATCATTGGTCGCAACCCATATTTCCTTCCTCAGGCAGAACCCGAGATCTCAGTACTTGCAAAGCGTATGATGTCAGAACGCATGGAAATAGTTACAGATCATGAAGTATTGGAAGTCAGGCAGGTTCCGGAAGGTAAGGAGGTTCTTCTGAAGCACAGAGAAACAGGTGAAGAGAAACAGATAGTTGCATCGGATATTCTTGTAGCCACAGGCAGAGAATCCAATTCAGATCTCCTCAAACCTGAAAAAGGAGGAATTGAAGTAGATAATATGGGCTGGATCAAAGTGGATGAACATCTTGAAAGTTCCCAAAAGAATGTATGGGTAATAGGCGATGCTACAGGCAAACACCTCTTCAAACATGTGGCAAATCACGAATCCACCATAGTTTACTACAATGCCGTTCTTGGACGTAAAGCAACTGTGGATTTCCATGCTGTGCCCAGTGCTGTGTTCTCAGAACCTGAGATCGCCAGTGTGGGAATGTCAGAAAAAGAATCTGTATCCCAATATGGAGAAGACAATATACTCATCGGTTTTTACAGATTCCAGGATACAGGCAAAGGCCTTGCTATGGACCTTGAAGATGAGTTTGTGAAAGTTATCCTTGAGAAGGGAACGGACAAGATACTCGGAGCCCATATTATCGGACCTCATGCCTCAATACTGATCCATGAGATCATTCCTGCAATGTATACTTCCGATCAGAGTGCTTTACCTATCATGTATTCTATGGACATCCACCCTTCTCTCAGTGAGGTCGTAAAAAGAGCTTTTTACTCAAAGATGCCTACAAATGAATATCATATGATACTTAAGGCTTTGAACCTGGAATGAAATGATGTGTTTATTCTAACTTCTATCTTTTTTAAGTCAGCTACAAAACTTCTAACAAATCATACTTGTTCTTTTTTGATTAATCTTTTACTTACTTTCTTTCTGGTATCTCCTATGCACAGTGTTTTTCAAAGTGTTAAATCATATGTATAGCAAATTTGCTTTATTAGCTCAATTAAACTCTTATTTTGACATTATTTTACAAACGCAGCCATGTCGCCACCTTTTTATCAAGTCATCTCCTTTTCCTATATAGGGATGGGCTCATTTTAGCATAGTTCCATTCATTAAAAGGAGGCAAAAAATGCAATCTTTCATAGTTGAACATTACCTGCAAAAAGATGTAGATGTATATTGTGGCGGGCCAGATACCTTCCAGGGAACAGTGGAAGCCTGCGCCGATGGTGTCCTTACCCTTAAGAAAGAAACCAGATTCACCCACATAGCCATTGATAAGATCATTGCCATCTGGGCCAAGTAAGGATCTTTCTTAGATCCTTTACATTATTTCTTCTCTATTCATTCGGATATGTTCTTTGCTTTGTGTCTATGACCAGCGGAATGGCCTATTAGCAAAGAACAGATACTTGGTAGGAAGGCTGTTCTTCTTGAATGTGCTATTTCCCTTTTCTTCGCGCTGACAGGTGATATTTCTTGCCTCTTTGGTTGTAGATCTCACAACAAGAGGTATGAATAATATCTTTCAGGCAATGTTAAATAGGTACATAAAATGTGGATAGAAAAGGGATATTTCCCTTTTCATCGTTTTACTTTACTTTTTACCATTGATCAGGTCTACAGCTTGCTGGGGGATGTACACTTTTCCCTTGCCATCGTTGGCTTTTGGAGAGTAGATAACTATTCCATCAAGTTTGTGTTCAACTCCTTTGGAGTCGATCAGTACATCCTTGTTTATCGGCAGCTTATAGGCCCCGATCTTAAGAACCAGGTTCTTGGAATCTGTCTTGTCCAGTACATAATTGTCAGGGAATGCTTCGTCCACATCGACAAAGAGCTTATCGCTTGTCTTGTCCAGGCTAAAGCTAAATTCTTCAGCGATGTAAGTAGCTATCTCGGTGTTGTCCACACGCCCTGCAAGGTTTCCAGGTCCATACGCCCACAGAGGCACATCCTCTCCACAGTGACCACCAGTTGTCCATCCGATAATGGTATGTTTATTGTTGATCATATTTTTCAAAGTATCAAAGTTACCACTTGCGACAATTTCGTCTATCTCATTTTGTGCCAGGTCGATTCCCATCCAACTCAATACTTCCTCATGGACTTCGGAAGCATCTGTCATGTCCTCTATCTGGCTTTCAAGATAAGCGTACGTACATTCCATGTCCTTTAGTGGGTCTACAAGATCTTCCACTGTGGTCTTTGTGTATGAAGGATCATAATTGCTTCCAAGTGTCATTCCACCGGTATTGTGGTCAGGGAAGACAATTACCAAGGTATTTCCATCCTTTTTTGCAAAGTCAACAGCAACTCCCACTGCTTCATCAAAAGCAAGGAAATCAGTTACCATATAGATTGGGTCGTTAGCATGTCCTGCCCAGTCAACCTGGCTGCCTTCCACCATGAGGAAGAATCCGTCTTTATCCTTGGAGAGAAGTTCAATGGCTTTCCCGGTCATGTTAGCTATATGTGGTTGGTCAGGTGCTGTATACTGACGGTCTATCTCAGGTGACATAGCCGTTCCTGCAAACATCCCCCATGTTTTACCTGAATTAAGGGACATCATCTCATCTTCTGTTTCAACGAACTGGTATCCTCTGTCCATGAGCACTTTAGTGAGGTTCTCTCCATCCTGGCGGCTGATGCTGAGGAAATCTTTACCTCCGGCAAAGACCACGTCAATTTCCTGATAGACCATCTGCTCGATTATGTCATCATACAGTTTTCTGGATTCCACGTGGGAAGCAAATGCAGCAGGTGTTGCATGTGGGATCTCAGAGGTTGCAACAAGTCCGGTTGCTTTGCCCTTGAGTTTTGCTCCTTCAAGGACAGTTGCAAGAGGAACATATGGTTCAGCCACAGTTGTCGGATCTATGATGCTTAAAAGAGTTGCTGGGTTTGGGCCTACGCTTAATGCTCCGTCAGAAGTCTTATATCCTGTTGAAAAGGCTGTTGCTGCAGAAGCAGAGTCTGTGATCAGTGAATCGCTCATGTAAGTAGAAACCATTCCTGCACCCATACTGTCCAGCTGCAGTTCTTCTCCACTGTACCAGCGTGCCATGGTCTGGACACTTTGTGAGCATCCATCCGGGACCATAACTATAATATTCTTTATTTTTTTGTTATTATATTTAGTATCCTGTATTTCCTTTGTACTTTCTTCTGTCTTTTGTGTTTCCTTACCTGATACCGCAGATGCTGCACTTCCGATAAGTAACAGTCCTACGATAGCAAGTATCATTAAAAGGTTGATTTTTTCCCTAGCCATCTTTTTCTCCTGTGAATTAGTTTCACGGATGAGATTAAATGGCCCCATGCATTTGAATTTTGTACAAATAGAATATATGTGGAAAAGTATTCTATGTTCTGGTTATATGTCTATATATCTCTATTTTCAAAAATTCACGCTGCACATCTATATGTGTAAATATATGATACTCAGTGACATGGTATTTCCACATATTGTTGAGGAGATCATTTTCTGTTTTTGCTTATATTGCTGTAATACATGCACTCTTCCCTTGAGAACAGTGGCATGTCAATGGAACCTTCGATCATCTTTACAGGTGCTCCCCTTATAATTACAGCAGGTATACTCTCTCCTGCTTCTCCCATCATCAGTTGTGCAGCAGATACCATATTGTCGGCAACTGCTTTACGGGTTATCTTCAGTTCCTTGCCGAATAGATCAAGTGACCCTCTTGCATCTTCTACGGGTTCCAATCCTGAAGTTCCAAGTGCTATGCCCACGCATCCAAGTCTTAAAGGCTGGGTGCGGCTATCACCTATAATGACTCCTATATGACATGAACAGGCCTTTTCAAGTCCTTCTCTTATGGAGGCTGCACTTTTTTGAGGGTCCTTTGGCAGGAGCACTACACATCCTTCAGGTGCATTCGAGCTATCTATTCCAGCATTCGGTGAAAGCGTTCCTCTTGTAATGGTCAATGCTGCCCCTGGAACGCCTCCGAATATCTCATCGCATTCCTCTATTATCAGCTGCATCTCTCTGGGGTCAAGCTGGTACTTTTGAGCTAGTTCACAAGCTTCTGCAGTGAGTTCAATGTCAGTTAAACGTACCACACGTCCTTCAGCGGTAGCTACGGCAGATTCTGCCAGCACGACCACATCGCCATTCTGCAATTGTGTTCCCTGTTCTTTTAGGGATTCCACAAGTATCTTAATTATATCTTCACCAGGTCTTATGATGGGTGTCCTGATGCCTAACAACTGCATTGGTTCTTTATAGCCCGAAGGTTCGTGTTCATTGCTCATTATATTTTCTTCCTAGTTCGATACTGACATATTTAATATTTCTTTGCTATCTATGTGTTGTCCAACAGGCATCAAATGTATGCCTCTGCACATGTTTTTCAACTCACGGGTAAGCTGAACAGCGATCTTCATTCCTTCTTGCACAGGTTCTTCTGCATTTTCCATTCTGGTGATGAGTTCATCAGGAATCCTTATTCCTGGAATGCTGGTGTTCATGAACCTTGCCATCTTTGCAGATCTAAGCGGTATGACCCCGGCTATAATAGGTACATCAATATCACTTATCTTTTCCAGAAAGCATGCAAATTCTTCTGCATCATACACTGCCTGGGTCTGGATAAAGTCCAGGCCCATGCTTACCTTCTTTCGAAGTTTGATATGCTGCATAGTTTGTGTGGGATCCGTATTGGAGACGGCGCCCACTACAAAATCAGGGGCATGTTCCAGTCTGTTATCAGACAGATCGTATCCTTCTTTCAGTTTTCTAACAACTTCCAGCAATTGTACCGAATCAAGATCAAATACAGGCTTTGCATCAGGGTGGTCCCCTTTGGTGGTATGGTCTCCTGTCATTACGCATATATTCTGTATTCCCAAGGCCCATGCCCCAAGCAGGTCCGATTGAAGGGCCAGTCTGTTGCGGTCTCTGCACGTGATCTGTAAAATGACCTCATGTCCTGCATCCTTTAACAGCTTTCCAACGGCCAGAGGGCTCATGCGCATGACAGCCCGCTGATTATCTGTCACGTTGAAAGCACCTACATGTTGCTTTAATTGTTCTGCATCTGATAGGAAAGACGAAGTTTCAACACCTTTTGGGGGTGTGATCTCTGTAGTGATAATGAATCTATGGGATTGGAGCTTCTCGCGAAAAGTGACTACCATCGAGCACCTATATGCGGCTTTTACTTTTAAACTCATCGAAAATGATTCTTTTTATTCACATATGCTGCAATAAGGATTTAAACTAAAGTAAATTTAGGATTCGCTAAAAGAAACCTTTGAGGGCTTAATATTCGGAAGCCCTCACATCATTGTATCTAAATTTTTCAGAGCCCTGCTCTTTCAACTATCACGTCTGCCACCTGTTTTGCACTGGTGAAAGGGAAATCGCTTGTTTTGAGCAATGTTCCTGCTTCACCTGCTGTAACCTTTACATTGCCAGACTGACAGGTGGTGTCAGCACCTGCAGGAAAGGCTGCTAGCAGTTCCTCAGGCGTCTTGAGAGGGAAATTTGCGTTCTTAAGTGCTCCACTGATTTGTGCGTGTATTTCTTCTTTCACTGACATTTTTTTGTCACCACCTTCCAATACGCTAGTTATAATTATATACTTAATCGGCATTATTATGTACAAAATACGATTACTACAGAATAATAACCTTGTATCAGCACAAGTGCATGGATGGCAAGTAGCTTCAGGGAAGGTTGCTATGGAGAAGATACACAACTCACTGCGACAATGTAAGGAACTGGAAGAGCTGAAAAATGAGATCGTTTTAATGCGCAGTGATTTTAACAGATTTCTGGAAGGCTCTGGGAGGTATATTGTGGAGCAAACCACCTCACAGTTAAGAAGCAGCTTCTCTAAGGCACTTATTGATTATATCAGGAAGGATACCAATGACAGGCTGGAACAACATATGGTGCATGACTGCAAGATGTATGGAGGCTGTAAGCAGAAATTCGAGGAGCTTCTAAGTGAAACATCTTATTTGCTGAGTCAGGAAAGTGTAAGCAAGGACATAGTAGACCAATATTGGCAGAAGATTGATCAGTTACGCAAAATCACCGGCCAGCCTATGTGCGGCCAATGTTTCACGGAAGTCTCAAGGCTCTATGACAGCCAGATAGAGGCCATGCGTTCATTACAGATATACGAACGACAGAAAGGTGATCATAAATTGGAGGAAATACCTATCGAAGTGGTGGATTCCATCTGCGAACCACTTGCCAACAAGCAGCGTCTTCTCATCCTTAAAGCCCTTGCAGGCAGCCCACGGGGTTTTTCGGAACTCTCACAGATAACCACTTTAAGAGGTGGTAATTTGCTCTTTCATCTACAGAAATTGCTGGATTCAAAGATGATCCTTCAGCACAGTGAAAGAACCGATTACCAGATAACTCGCAAGGGTTATACTACTCTGGAAGCTCTTTTAAGCATTTACTCCAGTCTAAAAGATGCCTGAAAAAATAAAAAAGGCAAATTCATCACAAAGGCCTGACGGTCACCAGTTCCCCTTCCTCTACCGCTGAAAGGATGCTTTCTGCAACTGTTGAATCCTCTCTTACTTTGATATCTCCATGACGACCCACGGTAGCACTGAACAGGAACTCATCCCCTGCATAGACTTCAACATCTTGTGCTGCAAGTTCGGGAATGTTCAATATAACATGTTTTTTAGTTTTCTCGATGATGGGCCGGAACTCCTTCTTAGGAGGCTTTTCTTTTCCTTCTCCGGATTCGAACTTGCGCACATCTATGTGGATGCCCAGAATGTTCTCGATGTTATCGATCACATTCCCACCTTTTCCAATGACTCTCGGCAGGTCATTTTCAAGCACCTGTACGAAAGCCTTGTGATCTGATATCATCTCGACTTGCACTGGTCCGGTAGCATACCGTTCTATTACTTCTTTCACTTCTCCCTCTGCGAGCTTCCAGGAAGGCTTCTTAACTTCAAGGCCAACAGGCATCACCACTACCTGGTCTCCGTAAGTGTAGATCTCATACTCGGTTCTCCCACTTTCCATATCAGTTACTATGATCACAGGCCTTGCCAGATCAGCTTCGGTCATTCCGGACGGGACCTTCACGGTGAATTCCAATACCTGTACTTTAGAGATCTCACCTTTATCGATGAAGATTACCGTATCCACTACCTGGGGTATGACTCCCAGCTCCACCCGGCCAATGAGTCTTTGTATGGCGTCCACGGCTCTGTTGGCATGTATGACACCTATCATGCCCACGCCCGCCAGTCTCATATCGGCAAAGACATGAAAATCACTGGTCTTTCTCACTTCATCATATATCGTATAGTCAGGCCTGACCAGCAGGAGGATATCCGCCGTTTTTTCCATACTGCCATCCAGAGGAGCATATTGTGTGATCTCTTTTGGCACCTGGAGATCCCGCGGAGCTTCCATGGTCTTAACTACATATCCAAGCTCATGCAAGTATACTGCAATTCCCGCAGCAAATGTGGATTTTCCGGCTCCCGGAGGGCCAGCTATGAGGATTCCCCGTTGTTCTTTAATGCGCTCTTTAAGCACTGCGCTCAGACGGTATTTATCAAGGGACACTTTTGCTACCGGCCGGACAGCAGTGATCTCCACTTCGTCCGAGAATGGCGGATTGGCAATAGCTATTCGCATATTGCCTATCTGCAGCACTGATGCTCCATTGAAGTCCAGTTCCATGAAGGAAGCAGGATCGCTGCGCGCCCGCTCTATGAGTTCCCTTGAAATGTATTTAAGCTCTCCATAAGTGCATGGTTCTTCCCGGATACATACGAACTCCACGGCAGCTACACTTCCCCTTTTAGCCATGGGGGATACTCCATTTTTCAGATGTACTGACATAGTGTCTTCTGTGAAGAACTGTTCGATCCTAAGAGGGCCATACTCAATAAAGCGAGGGACTATAAAATCAACATCTAATCCTTTTGCTATTGCAACCTGTGACTGCACTCTGTCAGCAGTCACGAACATAGCATTATTTTCCTGAGCAGTTTCTCTTATTAGCGCATCTATCTCTCCGCCGCCGGCAAGTTTCACTTCATCAAGATTTGGCCGCCTGCCGGCAAAAACAAGCTCTATGGTCCCCTGAGTCGCAAGTTTGCGTAGCTCTTGTAGTTCTTCCAATCCTTTAAAGCCTATCTCAAGACCGCGGTTAGCCTGAGCTTCGAGTTCTGCAACCACTGCTTCAGGAACGATCACCTGAATTCCTGCATACTCACCGCTCTTTACCCGCGAAGATATAGCACCATCAATTATAGCACTCGTATCACTGGCAATACGGGTTATGCTTTGACCCTCTCTCTTCATAAGAAGATATTACTAATCATCTCTATATAATTCAATTGCAGGCCGGCTAGTATACTTCATCCGGTTCGAACACTTTATCTCCTACTACCTCACCTTCTATTGTACGATAGAAACATGATCTGTATCCGGTGTGACATGCCCCTCCTTCTTGCACTATAAGCATCAGGATAGCATCCATGTCACAGTCAATGCGCATTTCCAATACTTTTTGCAGGTGGTTTGAACTTTCTCCTTTCTTCCAGAGTTTCTGGCGGCTGCGGCTCCAGTAGTGTGCATATCCTGTTTCAATTGTCTTTTGCAAGGCTTCTTTGTTCATATAGGCGCACATAAGTACTTCTTTTGTTTCAGCATCCTGTGCAATGGCCTGAACCAGACCATTCTCATATTTCAGGTCGTTAAGGTCGATCATTTCTTTCCACCAACTTTTTATATTAATATTCATATATTATATCTCTGATCAGATAGTATCTCAGTTTGCACTAACATATTTGCATCTATCGCTCATGGGTGAGAGTTAATGGATTACAGTTTTGATGGCTCCGGAGGTTATCGAGTTCCCACTGGTGTGGCAGGTCTCGATGTACAGTTAGGCGGCGGCGTTCCGCCAGGAACAACTATCCTGCTCCTTGCAGAACCCGGAGCAGGCATGGAGGTCTTTGCACATCAGTTTGCATATGGAGGACTTTTAAATCATGAAAATGTCTTTTATTTTTCGTCTGAACATCCTATATCAGAGGTAATGTCAGGCATGGATTATTTTAACTGGGATATAAGAAAACATCTGGAAGAAGAAAAATTCGATTTCATAGATGCTTATTCCCCACGTTTTTACAATGTGCTTCCAAAGCAGCTGGTCTCTGATCTATCAGCAAAGGATTTTCTCAAAAGGGGAACTGATTCTCTTAACCTGCTCAAGGGCACAGCGACGGAGGCTCGTACCAATAAGTACAGGGGTGTAGTAGACTCTATCTCTTATTTCCTGCGTTCCTATGAGCTCAATAACGTATTAAATGTCATAGAGATCATCTCCTCTATGGGTAAGGCAACTGGTGCTGTCCATCTGCTTTTAATGACAAGTGGCATGCATGAACCCATCGTTGAGAACAATATGAAGCATATATGTGATGGTGTCATAGAGTTCAGGATGAAAGAGCGTGGAAGCGAAGTAGAACATTCCATCCTTCTTAGAAAAATGCGGGGTATGATCGTACCCAACAGGACCATTTCTTATGTCATTACCAATAAAGGCGTAGAGCTTGAAACAACAACAAGGGTACTGTGATGTGCAGTGCCCATAGAAACATATTTCAGTACATCTGTCCTTATTCCAATGATAAATTATGAAGCAAGAGCTTTTGCGTATCTTGAGGGATGTTTTCAGATCAGCGGGTTACAGCGTTAATGAGTCTTCCAGATATGATCTCGTTGCCGAGAAAGACGGTTATAAAACTGTGATCAAATTCGGCTCAGATCCGGATATGTCTGATCTTAAATTCTTTGCTGACCAGGTGCTGGAAGGTATCGGCCTTTATGTTTCTACTACGGATGTAGATCCGGATGTCAAACTCTATGGAGAAGACCTTGGGCTTATAATCTGGAATAGGGATGAAGTAGCTATGCACATTGGAAGAGCCGTGCTTGCAGATATTGAAGGAACTGCAAGTGGGCTTGAACTCGTAAGGGCACCTTCAGCATATTCTAATGTTCATTCTTGTTTAAGTGAAACATCTGAAACTCGACCTTTATCTGAAGTTTTCAGGGGAACAGTTGTGTCAGCCAGGGAAAGTGCTGCTCCTTCTCATCATTCTGCAATATCTGCATCTCCTTTTGCTCAAGTTATCGTTACTGAACATGCCATTGATCCCGTGCATCTGGAACTTCAGGCTGCTTCTCTGAAGCTTACCAGGGACCGGGCTGCAGCACTGGGTAAGCCACATGTGCAAACTGTGCAGGCTCTTGTCCTTAAACTCGTCCCCTTCTGGAGATATTCTTATTCTCTTAAGGTCGAAAAGAAATATAGGTCCAAGATCATCGATATTTCCGGTGAGGGTGTGGGTTATCTCAATGCATTGAACGGCAGCATCAGTAACATTGCTATCAGTGAGGTAAGAGATGTACTGGAACTTCCGGATAACGACTACGAGCTTAAGAGTCAGATCATAACCCATACACAGGCCAAGGATTCAATTCTCAATATGCTGATAGATGAGCATACAAAAGACCTGCGTTTTGATGATACTAAGGGTGAAGCTATAATTTCGGAGCACAAAAGGTTCAAGCCCGCTGTCGAAGATATTAATCTGATGGTAGATATGGTCTATGTGCCCATATGGGAGGTCAAAGGCCCTCGGAACTCCGTGGAACTGAATGCACATACCGGCGAAGTCCTCACTCATCCTGTAGATGACGATGTGGAATTTATGTAGTCATAAATGTTCGTAATCATACGAATATCTTTTTATACCAAAACTACATATAAAGGTATAACTGTTTAGTCCCTAGGTACTGATAGTAATTAGATCAATGAAGAGTGAAAGACATGGTAGAGATAACAGTAAAGGCGGCATCAGAGATCAAGTCACTGCTTGAATCTGAG
This sequence comes from Methanomethylovorans sp., assembly GCF_050177135.1. Taxonomy (NCBI): domain Archaea; kingdom Methanobacteriati; phylum Methanobacteriota; class Methanomicrobia; order Methanosarcinales; family Methanosarcinaceae; genus Methanomethylovorans; species Methanomethylovorans sp. The sequence continues at coordinate 572 of NZ_JBFXHJ010000067.1, read as the reverse complement.
AATAAGACAGACCATGCCCTTAGAGTGTTCGTTGCAGGCATGAGCTGCTGTGGTGTGCAATACGGTATGTCCCTTGATAATGAATTTGGGGAAGATGATGTTACTGTGGACAGTCAGGGTATCAAGATAGTTCTGAACAAGAACGATGCAGATGGCCTGTCCGGGGCAACTATAGATTTCGTTGATGGCCCTAACGGCAGCGGATTTATCATTGACAATCCAAAGACAGCTGGCGGCTGCGGTCCATGTGGCGGCGGATGCCACTAATTTCTTTCTATTTTGATCATTACTGAGGTTTATTGAGGTGGTCACATGTTTCCGGGCGTAGGCGGTAGAGGGATGAACCCTGCCAAAATGAAACAGATGATGAAGCAGATGGGGATCAGCATCGATGAGATACCCAATGTAGAGCAGGTGATCATCCGGACACCGGATGTGGATATCGTTTTCAATGATGCCAATGTTACAGTTATGAATGCTCAGGGAGCTGATACCTACCAGGTTGTAGGCACGCCGGAAAAAGTACCACGTAAGCTGGAGATCCCGGATGATGATGTGAGGCTTGTGGCCGA
>NZ_JBFXHJ010000066.1:0-12504 GCF_050177135.1 Methanomethylovorans sp. | reverse complement strand
TTCTTGATGCTATCGGTGTCAGCAGTCCGGAGCTTGCAGATCTTATATATGCAGCTCGCAGCGCGGGCGCATACAGCGCAAAGATAACAGGTGCAGGAGGTGGAGGGTGTATGGTAGCACTAACTCACCTTTCTGGTGTGGAAGATGTGGCTTCGGCAATAACAAGGGCCGGAGGAGAGGCCATCATAACCAGAATAACTGAACATGGAGTAAGAGTGGAGCATTGATATGGTTTCGTCGGAAAGTCTAACCATGCTTAAGATCGGCGGGAGTGTCATTACTGACAAACGAGCTGACGATGGTGTGGTCAGAGTAAATGAGATACGTAGAATAGCTCAGGAAATATCCGGTTTCAAGGGAAAGCTCATAATTGTGCACGGAGCAGGTTCTTTTGGTCATCCTCAGGCAAAAAAGTTCTCCATTAATGAACAGTTCAATGCTACTGGTTCTATCATAACCCATCTTTCAGTGAAAGGGCTCTGCAGTATGGTAGTTGATATACTCAATGAGAATGGCATATGCGCTGTGGGAGTTCATCCAATGTGTTGCATGCTTGCCGATAATGGAAGAATTCAGACCATGTTCCTTGACCAAATATATTGCATGTTGGAACGAGGTATCATCCCGGTCTTGCACGGAGATGTGGTGATGGATAACAGTCTTGGAACATCCGTGATCTCCGGGGACCAGATAGTTCCTTATCTTGCAAAGCAGATGAAAGCAGGTCTTTTAGGTATAGGGAGCGCAACGGAAGGGGTTCTTGACGATAAGGGTTCAACCATCCCTATAATAACACCCAAAAACTTCGAGAATGTAAAAAAGCATATCAGAGGCTCAGAAAACACTGATGTTACAGGAGGCATGCTGGGTAAAGTTCAAGAGATGCTTGAACTCAGTGACAGCAGCTATATAACTTCACATATTTTCGATGCCTCGAAACCTGGTAATATCGAACGTTTTCTAAAAGGCGAGAAAATAGGCACAGCTATAACACATGAACAATATGAATGCAGGTCTTAATATGAGTACATCCCAGAGAAAGATAGAGCATCTCAAGCTATGTTCTTCAAGTCCTGTAGAGTCACGGGTAAAGGGAACTGGCCTGGAAGACGTAATGTTAGTGCATCGGGCCCTTCCGGAATTTGATATAGAGGATATAGACCTTCATACGAATTTTCTGGGAAAGAGCATGAACGCGCCTTTTCTTATAGCATCTATCACGGGAGGACATCCTGATACAAGACCCATCAACGCTGCTCTTGCACAGGCTGCTGAAGAAATGGGTATCGGTATAGGTGTAGGCAGCCAGAGAGCTGCTATCGAGGACCCGGCCCAGGCAGGATCTTTTTCCATCATGAGGGATGTGGCACCCGATGCTTTTATTTATGGAAATATCGGAGCTGCCCAGATAAAAGAATATGGCATAGAAAAAATAGAAGATCTGGTGGAAATGCTTGATGCAGATGCAATGGCGATACACTTGAATTTCTTGCAGGAAGCAATACAGCCGGAAGGGGATACCGATGCAAGCGGTGCTCTTGATGCTATCAGAGAGATCTGCTCTTTAGACATACCTATCATTGTAAAGGAAACAGGCGCTGGAATTTCCCATGAGGATGCATGGCTGTTGAAAAAAGCAGGCGTTGCTGCCATTGATGTCGGCGGAGCCGGGGGTACAAGCTGGTCTGGAGTAGAAGTATACCGGGCAAGGGACAGAAAGGACGTGATGTCAGAAATGCTTGGTGAACTGTTCTGGGACTTTGGTATCCCCACAGCTGCAAGTGTAGTGGAATGCAATGTATCTTTACCAGTGATAGCTACCGGCGGGATAAGGACAGGTATGGATATCGCCAGATCAATAGCTATCGGTGCCAGTGTGGCCAGTGCTGCACTTCCTTTTGTTGCTCCGGCGCTTGAAAGTAAAGAGATGGTGCTTAAGAGGTTAAAGCTTATGATGAACGAGCTTAAGGTAGCGATGTTCCTCTGCGGATGTCAGGACCTGCACAGATTGCACATAGCACCCACCGTGATCACCGGGTGGACAAGGGAATACCTTGAATTACGCGGATTCAATGTAAAGGAGTTCGCTCTACGCTCTGACCGTAGCGAATTACAGGTCGTATGACAGTCATTTGTAAGGAACAATATATTTAGAATTTGAGGAATTAACATGACAGAAATCGGAATAATAGCAGTTGGCGGCTATAATGAAATGGGCCGCAACATGACTGCCATAAGGGTTGACGAGGATATAATCATCCTGGATATGGGTCTGCGGCTGGACAGGGTGCAGATACATGAAGATGTAGAAATAGATAAGATGCACTCCCTTGAGCTTATTAATATGGGAGCCATACCCGATGATACAATAATGAACGATGTCAACGGGAATGTGCGGGCTATCGTATGCACACATGGTCATCTTGACCACATTGGTGCTATCTCGAAGCTGGCACATCGCTACACTGCACCTATCATAAGTACACCATACACAACAGCGCTGATAAAACATCAGATAGATTCAGAACGCAAATTCGGTGTGAAGAACAATCTTATCTCCATGAAGGCAGGAGAGACCTACGAAATAACAAAAGATGTCTCTGTAGAGTTCATCAATACACAACATAGCATAATAGATACGGTGTTCGTGGTGATCCACACTCCCAAAGGTGCTATTATGTATGCCTGTGATTTCAAACTGGACAGGACACCTACTTTAGGAGAAGCTCCGGATTTCAACAGGCTCAAAGCCCTCGGAGAAGAGGGAGTTATTGCGCTTATTACCGAAAGTACGAATGCCGGACGTTCAGGTAAAGCGCCTTCAGAACAGATAGCACATGACCTTGTAAAGGACGTGCTGCTGGGTACCGAGGAATCGGATGTGGGAATGATAATAACCACCTTTGCTTCTCACATATCACGTTTGAACTCCATTATCTCCTTCGCTGAAGAAATGGGACGTATACCTATATTGCTTGGCAGGTCCATGGACAGGTACATGAGCACAGCTAAAGAACTGGGATACGTTGAGCTCCCGGGGAATGTAGAGATATACGGTCAGCGCCGTGAAGTTGAAAAGGCTCTGGAAAAGGTGATGAGAGAAGGCAAGAACAAATACCTGCCTATTGTTACCGGACATCAGGGAGAGCCCGGTTCCATATTGATACGCATAGCGAACGGTGATCTGCCTTACATGATAGAACCCGGAGATAAGATCATTTTTTCTGCTAATGTGATACCGAATCCCCTCACTCAGGCTAACCGCTATGCTCTGGAAACAAAGCTCAGAATGAAAGGTGCAAGGATATATGATAATGTGCATGTGTCAGGACACGCCTACAGGGAAGATCATTGGGAACTACTGAGGATGGTCAAACCTGAACATGTTATCCCTGCTCACGGGACCATTGAAATGCATTCTGCATATATAGAGATGGCAGAAGATGCAGGCTACGTGCTGGGAGATACGCTCCACCTGTTAAGGAACGGAGAGGAACTATATATAGAGGACTAATACCGCATCAAGTCGAGGTATCATGAACCTGATAGAAGAGATCAAGAAACGGAGTGTGCATGTGGATGAGGGCATACGGGAAATGCTCCCCATTAAACACCCCGAAGAACTATATAAAGCTGCACGATACCTGCCTGATGCAGGCGGAAAAAGGCTTAGGCCTGCAGCCGTCATACTGGCCGCAGAAGCTGTTGGGTCCGATCTTCAGACAGTCCTGCCTGCTGCTGTTGCTGTGGAACTGGTACACAATTTCACTCTGATGCATGATGATATCATGGACAGGGACGATGTACGCAGGGGAATGCCCGCAGCGCATGTAAAATGGGGTGAACCCGGAGCTATCCTTGCAGGAGATACATTATACTCCAGAGCCTTTGAGATCATAACCCGCATGGATAACGATCCCGCACGCATTGTAAAATGCATCGATATCCTGGCAAGGACGTGCACAGAGATATGTGAAGGCCAGTGGCTGGATGTGGAATTCGAGCATAAGGGTGTGGTCTCTGAAAACGAGTACCTCCAAATGGTGGAGAAGAAAACCGCTGTGCTCTATGGAGCTGCATGTAAAATAGGTGCATTGCTTGGAGGTTCCTCCCTTGAAGTGGCTGAACAGATGTACGAATTTGGCCGCATGATAGGTATTGCTTTCCAGATATATGATGACGTGCTGGATATAGTGACCCCTGAAGAAGTGCTGGGCAAAGTAAGGGGAAGCGATATTATGGAAGGGAAAAAAACCCTCATAGCCATTCATGCCCTCAACTCCGGCCTGAAATTGGAAATATTTGGCAAGGGCAAGGCTTCAAAGGGACAGCTGGAAGATGCTATCAGACAGCTTGAAGAAGCCGGTTCTATCGAATATGCGCGAAATGTAGCTCTTTCATACATCCGTGACGGTAAAGCGAAACTCGATGTGCTCGACGGTTCACAGGCAAAAGATATTCTGCTTGCAATAGCAGATTATATGGTAGAGCGATCTTATTGAATCGGGCCATATTACTGGCCCAAAATTTTGTATTTAACCTATTATTTAAAACAGTACCTTAATTAAGCTATAAGTTTAAAAAACTCATGAACAGGGTCGGGAAAGACCCTGTATTACCTTACTTCTTGTTCATTTCTTCTTCCTGGAGTGCTGCGTGGGCTGCTGCCATTCTGGCCACAGGCACACGGAAAGGTGAACAGCTGACGTAATTGAGGCCCACCTTGTGTCCGAAGATCACAGAACTGGGCTCTCCCCCGTGTTCGCCACAAATGCCTATCTTCAGATCACGTCGGGTGGACCGGCCTTTATCGATACCTATTTTTACAAGTTCACCCACACCGCTCTGGTCAAGCACAGCAAAAGGATCGTGTTCCAGTATGGATTGCTCTATATAAGCGGGCAGGAACTTACCTGCATCATCTCTGCTGAAACCGAAGGTCGTCTGTGTGAGGTCGTTCGTACCAAAGGAGAAGAATTCCGCCTCACGAGCTATCTTGTCAGCAGTAAGGGCTGCCCTTGGGAGTTCTATCATGGTACCGATCTTGTAATTTATTTTCACATCTTTGTCTGCCATGACAGCACTTGCTACTTTTACAACCTGCTTCTTAACGATTTGAAGTTCCTTAACATGAGATATGAGAGGGATCATTATCTCTGGCACTATCGTCATGCCTTCCCTGGTAAGTTCACAGGCTGCTTCAATAATGGCCTGCACCTGCATCTCATATATTTCAGGATAGACGACTCCAAGCCTGCATCCTCTGAAACCAAGCATAGGGTTGATCTCTTTGAGGAACTCTATCCTTTCCATAACTTTCTTCACTCTATTGATCTCATGTGCAGGAGCACCTTTGCTCTCAAGCTCCATTAATTTTTCCAGAGCTTCCTCATGGTTAGGGAGGAACTCGTGAAGAGGAGGATCAAGCAAACGGATGGTTACCGGATATCCTTCCATAGCACGGAATATGCCTACAAAATCTTCTCTCTGCATGGGAAGAAGCTTTGCAAGAGCATTCCTTCTTGCGGCTTCGCTTTCAGCCATGATCATTTCCCTCACAACGGGAATACGCTCTTCGCCGAAGAACATGTGCTCCGTGCGGCATAGTCCGATACCCTCGGCACCGAAATCCCTGGCAACAGTGGCATCATAAGGAGTATCAGCATTTGTTCTTACACCCAGGGTTCTCACTTCATCCGCCCATTGCAGCACTGTCCGAAGCTCTCCGCTTACCTCAGGGGTGATCAGGGGGACCTTGCCCACTATAACGTGACCGGTTGAACCATCAATGGAGATATAATCTCCTTCATTGATTGAGCAGGAGCCTGCAGAGAATACTCCTTTCTTTATATCGATGGAGATCTCACCACATCCGGCAACACAGGGTTTTCCCATACCTCTGGCCACTACTGCAGCATGTGATGTCATTCCGCCGCGCACTGTAAGGATACCTTCTGCAGCGTTCATTCCGCCTATATCCTCAGGAGATGTTTCTGCACGTACAAGGATCACCTTTGCACCGGACTCTGCCATCTCTTCAGCATGCTCCGCAGTGAAAACAACCTTACCCACTGCAGCTCCCGGAGATGCTGGTAACCCTGTTGCCACTACCTGCAGGGTCGCCTTGGGATCGATCATCGGATGCAGTAGTTTGTCTATCTGGTTCGGTTCTATCCGTAAAAGCGCGGTCTTCTTATCGATAAGACCTTCAGCGACCATGTCTGCCGCGATCTTTATAGCAGCAGCAGCAGTGCGTTTTCCATTTCTGGTCTGCAGCATGTAGAGTTTGCCCTGCTCAATGGTGAACTCAATATCCTGCATATCGCGGAAATGATTTTCCAGTTTTATATATATCCCTTCAAGTTGTTCAAAGGCAGCAGGCATTGCCTCCTTTAGAGTGGAAATAGGCTTTGGGGTCCTGATACCTGCTACGACATCCTCTCCCTGGGCATTGATGAGATATTCCCCGAAGAAGTGTTTCTCGCCGGTTCCGGGATCCCTTGTGAAGGCAACTCCCGTTCCGGATGTCTCTCCCATGTTCCCATAGACCATTGCCTGTACATTGACCGCTGTACCCCAGTCCATAGGGATGTTGTTCAGTTTACGGTATGTTATGGCACGCTGGTTGTTCCATGACTGGAAGACCGCTTCTATGGCCATCATGAGCTGTTTCCGTGCATCTTGGGGGAACTTTTCTCCCGTTTCCTTTTCAATGATCAGCTTGAATTGTTCCACAAGTTCCTTTAGAGCATTGACATCGAGCTCAGTATCCTGTTTCACACCTAAAGCGTGTTTTTTATCACTCAATGCATGTTCGAACTTATCATGTTCTATGCCGAGAACAACATCTCCGAACATTGTCAGAAAACGCCTGTAACTATCATAAGCGAACCTGGGGTTGTCAGTGTTCCTGGCAAGACCCAGGACAGACCTATCGTTCATTCCAAGGTTAAGGACAGTGTCCATCATTCCCGGCATTGAAACCCTTGCACCGGAACGCACGGACACCAGCAATGGGTTATTGTCGTCGCCGAATTTCTTCCCAACGACCTCTTCAAGCTTTACGATAGCAGCATCCACCTGTTGCAGCAGTCCTTCAGGATATTTATTGTCTTTAAGATACTGCACACAGACTTCGGTCGTGATGGTAAAACCAGGTGGTACCGGAATTCCAAGATTGGCCATTTCTGCCAGGTTTGCGCCTTTACCACCCAGCAGGTCTTTCATACTGTTTTTTCCTTCTGTCTTATTACCGCCGAAAAAGTAAACGAATTTGTTGTCTGCCACCAACTTTCCTCCCTGGGACCGATGCATCAGATATAGTTCAATGGTTGGATTATGTATGGAATGCAGCACAATTGTTGTATTAATATTTAAGGTTGTGGTCATCACTAAAAAATAATGGGGCTCTTCAATATCATGTACCATGGGGCTCTTCAATATCATATACCTCTTTTTTAGCCTGGTTCCACAGGATGCGGTTTACATATATGCCTATTACCTGATTCGGAATAAAACACAATATTTAACAGTTTTTTTTGGAAACTGCACATCTACTTTTTAGTACAGGTCCAATTGTCTGTCATCCAAGAGCGAAACCTTGCCCCTTATCCTTTTTGTTTCATCCGTATCTATCTCCCCTATGATGAAACACTCATCCCCCTCAGCTTCTGCTTTCATGTTTCCCCATGCATTGATTATCATGGACTTACCAAAGTATGATGCAAAGGGAGCAGTGCCTACCCGGTTGCAGGCAATATGCGGTATCTGGTTCTCTATTGCCCTGGAAGCAGCAAGTGCTTTCCACTGGCCGGCTTTGGGTTCTGCAAATCCGCCAACCGTGACCAGAATATCTGCGCCCGCAAGTGCCAGTTTTCTTGATATCTCAGGAAACCGCAGATCAAAGCATATCTGGAGTCCGATAGTTATATCGTTCCTTTCAAGTCTGATCGGGGCGATATTCTCTCCCCTTGAAAAATGTTTTTTTTCCAGTCCATACAGATGGGTTTTCCTGTAAGTTCCGGCCAGATCTCCAGATTCGATACAAAAGCCCAGATTATGGTATCTGGTCAGATCGGGTTTTTCCATCCTTTTTTCAACGACCGAGCCTATGAGTACACAATCGTGCACTTTTGAGAATTGTAATAGCCTCTCTATGGTAGGATATTCCTCAACTCTCTGAGATGGAGAGGTTTCAGCAACCGACTCAAGATCTTTATAACAGAAACCTGTTGAGAACACTTCAGGCAACACTACTATCCTGGCACCTGAACCTATTGCATCCTTTGTCATAAGAAGAGCTTTTTCAACGTTCTTCTCTTTTGAACATTGTGTTATGTTCATCTGAATACAGGAGACCTTGATAGTTGCCATTTTCCAATGCTCCTTATTTTAAGTGAGGATCACTAGTTGATCAAGAGACTATCTATATCTGTTTTAAACCCTTCTGTCTTAAAACAGTCTAAAACTTAGCAGCATTTTTCATGCTCTGTGAACTCTTGTGGTTCGGTTAACATACAGTTTTTCCACAGAGCCCAAATAAGCTATTGAGCTTGTTTTTAATTATTAGTGACTGATTGACTATTTAATGAGGCTAGAATTGATTGAAAAAGTAATGAAATGATTTATTTCCTCCCCACACCTTTAAAGAACATATAGTTGAATGTCCCTTCTTCAGAAGCTGTCCTATGCAGGTCTTCGATCCCCCTGTTAAATGTTTCCTCATCGATGATGTCCATCCGGATGGCTTTTTCCCTCACTCCTTCCACCATGGGGATGATGGTCAGTCTTACAAAGCCTTCTTCCATATGAGGGCGGCTGGCATCGCTGTATACCATGCGGGGTGACACCTTCACATCCCTGAAACCCGCCTGTTTAAGCAGTGGGTATAGCTCTCTGCCCACAAGGGAATTGCCGCCGAGCATAGCCTGCGAGACTATCAGGCTGTTCCATGCCTTGCGTGCTGCCTCGGTTTCCGGGTGGAAGAAACATGAGCCATGATCTCCCTCGATGACCGTGATGGTGCCGCCTTTTTTCAGCACCCGCATGAGCTTCTTCAAAGCTTCCAAGGGATGCTCAAGGTGTTCCAGCACAAAGCACACGAATACATGATCAAAGCATTCATCATCAAAGAGCAGGTTGAAAATGTCTGCCTGCCGAAAGCTTACATTGGAAAGACCATGAGTTTTAGCCCGCTGCATGGCAAGTTTAAGAGAGTCATCGGAAATGTCAATGGAAGTGATATCAGCACCCGGGCTGTTCTTTGAGAGGATAACGGTCTGCGCACCAATACCGCAGCCAGCTTCCAGCACTTTTTCCCCTGGCTGGTAATGGGTATCGCTGTGCAGCAGTTCCTCCAGTGTCATCGCCTGGTCATGCAGCCTCAAAGCCTCTCTTTCGGAGTAGCCGTGGACGTATTTGTTATTCATGTTCTCCCTGCTTTTTCTTTAATTGTGGAACTTCCATTGCACACTAGGTTATATTAGGTTGCTGCAACACATTCATTGGATCATATTCAGGAAGAAACTAACAGGAAGAAACTAAGAGAATAGTCTCCAAAAATTTCAGCAAATGAAGTACTCTTTTTTGGAAAGGATATACAGTAGTGCTGGTATGGCTGTTATCAACGAACTGGTTGCTATTATGATCAAGGAGCTAACCGTTATTGGAGGAAATATGAACAAGGAAAGAAAGCCGTTGACACCTTCTAACAGAAGCCATGGCAATCCGAGTGTCCATGCGATCTTTTTGAGCTTATAGAACCCATATGTAATAAATAGTCCGATGATCCCGGAGATAAAAGCTAAGACGGTGCCTACAAGTCCATATATCATTTTTCCGAATATAAAAGCCGGTATTTGAGGCATGGTCTGGAGCAGGTGTCCAAAAACTCCCAACATCAGTATTGTAAGCATGATGCTGAATCCGTTTGGCCTCTTCAATTCCTTTGAAAGCGTATTGCATGCTGAACCCACAACAGCTTCAGTTGACATTTTTTCTCCCCTTATAGACTCTCCGGACAAAATGCTCTATGTCACATAAAATACTATTGTAGTATAAAAAGGTACATCTTATGTTATATGAGTTCTTTGTTTTTATCGTACTAAATATTGTATTCAAATCAAAATAATATAATACATTATATCTTATAGCCGTACTTAAGGCGATCTCTCTGACAGAAAGAATCAAGTATTTCGCGGGATAGTTGTAGAGCATCAGCTTATAGGTAATACCATGAGACCCAAAGTAAAAGCCGAACTCATTGCTGCAGGTTCTGTGGATATGGACCCCTGCCTGCTGGGCCGCACCACCATACCTACTGCAGGTCCCGGTGCAGGAAAAATGGCTTTTTTCTTTAGTTCCGGTGGACACCGGGTACGCCTCGGGATCAACTCAGGATCTCCTCTCAAAGGTAAAACAGAAAATGAAGAGCTTGTGATCACGAAAAACGGCCAGGAGATCGCCCGTGGTATCATTGAAGAAGAACTCATTCACTGTCCGGACCAGGCTTTTATTACCATGTGCGAGAAATGCATATTTGACTGTAAGTTCTGTCCGGTGCCTAAACTGCAGGGTAAGGTCAAGACTATGGACGAGATGCTTGCAATGATAGAAAGGGCCCATGCCACCGGCAGGATGCATGCGATCTCCATAACATCAGGTGTAGAGATCTCTCCTGAAAAAGAAGTTGACAGAGCTGAAGAGCTAATCCGCAGGCTCAGGGAAAGATATACCGTGCCCATAGGCGTTTCAGTCTATCCCACAAACGATTCCACCCGCAGGCTCAGAGATGCCGGTGCTGATGAACTCAAATACAACGTAGAGACCATGGACAGGGATATATTCAACAAAGTCTGTCCGGGAGGCGGTCTGGAAGATGTGCTTGCCGGTCTGCGTGAAGGTGTGGAGATCTTCGGTCGCAATAAAGTGTGCTCGAATTTTATAATCGGCCTGGGGGAAACCGATGAGTCTGCCATGAAAGGCATCGAGGAGCTTGTGAAAATGGGCGTGGTCCCTATCCTCAGGGCTGCCAGTCCTCATCCCTTAAGAAAAGGCGAGGTATTCATAGAACGACCATCTGCTGACAGGCTCATGCGTCTGACCCGTTTCCTGCGTGAGAAACTGGACGAATATGGTCTGCGTGCCGATACATTCCGGACAATGTGCCTTCCATGTACTGGATGCGATGTTAATCCGCATTCGGATATGGAATAAAGGGGCTAAATTGATACTTTCGATCCCATTCAAGTTTTTTATTTTTACAGATAGTACTTACCTACAATACGATCTGTGGCACTACCACCGAAAAGCAAAGTACCGTTTAGAGTCCTTAGTTTTACAATGTTGAATTCCACGCTTGCACCGCCCTGCTCAATAAAAATATCATTGCCATTCCACATATTGTTATTTAGCATGTAGTAACCAAAAGCACTGTTACCTGAACCCGTGGCAGGATCTTCCAGGTAACCGAATTTAGGCGCGAAAACTCTTGTATGAGCAAAGTTTCTTTTATCCTTTACTTCCATTGAAAAGATCAATATGATGTCAATTGAGCTCTCCATGCAGAATTTCTTAAGACTTTGTTCATCCGGAAACATATTGATTTCGTCTGAAAGGTTTTCGACAGGAACTATCAGGGTCACAAGTCCTACATCGATAACATCAACAGAATACTTATTTGATAGTTTAGAACTTTCCAAGCCCAAATTCTGCGCAATGAGTTCCAGGGACAGCTTTGTTCCGATGAATATTGGCTTAGGAGCTGAAATATATACAGCATCCTGTTCGAGTATTTTATTATAGACCTTCAAAGCTCCTTTTTTACGAGTATAAATGAGCAATTCATCCATGGCCAAGAGCTTTGGAGTGCTTTTTATCAGGCTATACATGCAGGCGATGGTCCCATGTCCGCAAAGATCAACCTCGCACTCTGAAGAGTAATATGTAAGCTCAAACTGGCTTTCATGGTATTTCCTGCAAAACACAACCTCTGATACACATCCTTTATGCTGCTTTGCAATATTCAGCATTTCCTTGTCCGTGAGCGTTTGATCGTCCTCCAGATAAATACATGCTGCAGGATTACCAAGGGATTTTTCCGACGTAAAAGCATCAATTTTTTTATAATTATATTCTCTCATAGAATCCCTTTTAGTTCAGGACATCTACATGTTTTCTGGTCCACATGTCAAAAAAGTGCACTCAGCCGTACTCTTAAACTCATCTTTGAGGACAGCATATATGCAGCCATCCTGCACAACATCATTTTTGATGATATTGTTCTTCAGGACTGCTTCAAGCCTGAAGCCTGCCTTTTCAAGAACTCTCCTTGATGCTGTATTTCTGGCAAAGGGTTGGGCATAAACCCTTATTATATCGAAGTTCCCGAACAGGTATTGTGTCATACGCCTTACCACTTTTGTCATGGTACCTTTTCCCCAGTATTCCTCAGCCAGATAATAACCCAGTTCTGCGTTCTTGCGATGCACATTCTCCTTAAAATAC
>NZ_JBFXHJ010000065.1:0-12656 GCF_050177135.1 Methanomethylovorans sp. | reverse complement strand
CTCCTGTAGCGATCACTTCCCGGACAGCTGCCGATATGCCTGCCTTCACCAAAGGTGGGAATGTGAGAATATTGATCTCCTTTGTAGCCTCTTCTGAAGGAGAACCAAGTAGTTTCACAAGGAAAGGGTTCACTGAAATTATAGTACCGTCGGTTTTGCATGAGATTATTCCGACAGGCAGCTCATTCAAAAGTTCCCTGTGGTTTTGTTCGGGTACTGTTGTCTGGTAGGATAAGGAGCTTGCGCACCATGTATGATTCATGATTGTGCTCTGAGGTCATTTTTAAATATTAATGCACATTTATAATCATACTTTATATATAACATTTGTGAAGAAATGCCGTTTAATGTCCTATTTATCCGGTAGTGTGCTTCAAATCGCTAGTTATATATGCTTTTCAATCAAAACAGAGCCAACGAACTAACTCAGAGTGATATTTGTGATCAGTGTCAACGAAAAGGGATTAGATATAATCGATGAGATGCTCGACTGGGAAGAAGAACTCAATGTCCAGTCCTTTGAACTTGGGAACGGGGCTACTGTAATTGACTGCGGTGTCAAGATGCAGGGTGGTTACGATGCAGGTATGTACCTTTCCCGTCTGTGTCTTGCTGACCTTGCAGACCTTAGCTATACTAAGTTCGATCTGAACGGACTGCCGGTGCCTGCCATACAGGTAGCTACCGATCATCCGGTCATAGCATGCATGGGTTCACAGTATGCCGGCTGGAGAATATCCGTAGGGAAGTACTTTGGTATGGGTTCAGGACCTGCGAGGGCCCTTGGCCTTAAGCCAAAAGAACTTTATGAGGAGATAGGATACAAGGATGACTCTGAGTTTGCAGTCCTGGTCATGGAATCATCTGCTCTTCCCACAGAAGAAGTAGTGGAATACATAGCCAAACACTGTAGTGTTGATACTGAGAATGTATACATTGCCGTTGCACCTACTGCTTCGATCGCAGGCAGTGTGCAGATATCAGCAAGGATAGTAGAGACCGGTATACACAAACTGGAGTCAATAGGATTCGATATCAATACCATTAAGAGTGGTTTTGGAGTAGCTCCCATTGCACCCATCGTAGGTGACGATACAAAATGCATGGGTTCTACCAATGACTGTATTATTTATTGTGGTGAGACCTACTATACAGTTGAGTATGGAGATGCTGAAAAGCTGGCTGAGTATGTTAAGAAGGCACCTTCCACAACATCAAGGGACTTTGGTAAACCGTTCTTCACCACATTTAAAGAAGCAGGCTTTGACTTCTTCAAGGTTGATGCAGGTATGTTCGCTCCTGCAAAGATCACCATAAATGACAAGAAAACAAAGAAGTCATTTACAAGCGGTCGTATCAACCCGGGTATACTTCTTGATTCATTTGGAATAAAGGAAGTCTGATCGTTTCAAATTCAGGTACAGCCCAATGGGTTGTGCCTTTTTTGGAGAACTATATGAAGGTCTTAAGCACTTCAAAAGGCATAGGTGGCCAGCTCACTGCTTTCAGGGAACTTGTAAAACGATCGGAAAGCATAATCTTTGTGGGTTCCCCGGGTTTTTGTACTCCATTTGCTGAACTCCTTGCGTATGGATTGCGTGGGAGCGGTAAAGCAATGATGTTCATACCTAATACTGATGTAAAGAATGCAAGATCGATCATTGCTGCACCTCAGGGCATGCAGCTTGGTGATAGTGTAGTGCCTGAGGGTGATACGATCGTCCTGCTTGGAGGACTTGCTATGCCCAGGATAGGCTCCACACCCGGCGAAGTAAAAGCCTTTCTGGACAACTTGCCTTCAGGATCACGCAAAAAGCTTGTTATAGGAGTATGTTTCCAGTCCATCTTCGAAAAGGAAGGGTGGACAGATATAATTGGTTTTGATCACATCATAGACTCTGATCTTGAGAACTGCCTGAAGTCAGATGCAATGTAACTGAATTATGTGATTTTCAGGTGATCCTGGCGTCTACAACCACATGCCATACGCCGGGAGCATATTTTTTAATACGCCTGGTCCCTATGATCTCCATCTTTTTTCCAAGCTGCAGAGCAGCTTCCTGTATCCTGTTCACAGGCCTTTCGAACAAAAGTTTTTCAGGAGTGGTCTCATGGTAATGCAGTATGCCACCTTCAGGCTTAAGGGCCTTTATACCATTCGATAGATAATGATGGGTTGTTCCCACGTAACCCATGATGACCCTGTCAGCCACACCTTCCGGTGTAACAACAGCACAGTCACCAAGCAGGGGCTCGATCAGATCGTCTACATGGTTCAAATGGATGTTTTCCTGAAGGTAACCAAAGGATACCGGATTTAGCTCGACGGATATGACCTTTTTTGGTGCGGAGTGAAATGCTATGGGTATAGAGAAATATCCAATGCCTGCAAACATGTCTACAACAACTTCCCCACAGGCGGATACGCTCATTAGTTTTTTTTCAGCCAGGTTTCCTTTTGAGAACATCACCTTTGTAACATCCAGCTTGAAAAAGCAGCCGTTCTCCCTGTGTATAGTTTCAGTATCATGACCTGCAATGATCTCTCTTGCCGGGAGTCTGAAAGTTCCATGAATACCTTTATCTCTTACAACACAGCTACACCTTGGATACATTTGCAGCAACTTTTCGCCGATGATCACGGTCCTGTGATCGAGCTCTTCTGGTATGGTCACTATGATCACGCTTCCGATAACCTGCCAGCCTGAAGGCACTCTTGCGAGCTCTTGTGGAGTTATCTCATTAGACAGGTGTTCTTTAAGAGATCTTTGAGAAATGTAGAACTCTGGCATCCCATCTTTAATACATGTGTATCCAGGAATCGTTTTTGTTACAGGCAAAAGCAGGTATTTTTTTCCGTTTTCTGTGATCTTCCTAACCTTACGACCTGTATCCAGAACTTTGCTCTCCAACAGCCAGGTCCTTATAATCTCTGCCTCTTCAATAGGTACGCAAACAGTAAGACTTCGTTGATTTTGCATATCGGTAACCATAATCGATCGTAATTATATAGTTCAATAAACAGCTTTTTTGGAATCTATTCGACTATTAGCTAACGTTTATATAGAGTTATTGTTATTTAATGTAATATGAACGATTGCGACCGGACTGCTCTTTTTTCTAACGGGAATGGTTTTGTCGCGTTGAACAGTCCTGTAAAGATCCAGATACTGGATTTTTTAAAAGGTTGCTCACGTTCTTTTGATGAGATCGTAAAACACACAGGAAAAGCTAAATCCACGGTCTCAGTACATCTTAATGACCTGCGGTCTTCCGGACTCGTAGAAGAAGAGTGCGATCAGGAAGATAAACGTCGCAAAACATATTACCTCAAATGTGAGCACATGGCTCATTCCCAGCCTCCTATTCTTAAGCACTATAAGAACGTTCTGGAAACATTAGCTTCTCCACAACTTGAAAAGCATGGATGCTTCAAATGTTTTTTTCGTGCTATACAGTTTGGCTTCGATGCTCATGGGATCAACAGTGATCCTATAATGAGAAAGATAGGCAGGGACATTGGTATAAGCATCTCTTCTAATTTCGTTTCAAAGGACATAGAGTATCTCGTCCAGGAATTGGCTGTATTCTGGAAAAGGTATCAGATGGGTACTATGTATCTTGCGAACAGTGAGCCTTTGATAATAGCGGTTGAGAAATGCTTTGATTACAAGCTTATATCTACCATAGGAAAGAACCTGTGCTCTTTTACTGAAGGCATCATCGAAGGAACAATAGTTCATTCACTTAATATTTCTTGCTGCGTGCAGGAAATAGAATGCTGCGGTAATGGAAAGGATAGATGCCTTTTTATTGTACATTTTCTGAATAAGTGAGATCAGATATTAAAAAGAACCTATTATCACTCCAAGCTCTGAAGGTACTAACCTTCCAATAGCTGCAACGATACCAGGTCCATCGGTAGTTTCCCTGCAAACGATGGCGTGTTCCATTATTCCGAGTCTTTCTATGCCGTATATGTCTCTTGCATGCCCTGTTCTTTTTACTGCAGCTTTTAGTTCTGACCTTGTAATGGCATTTGCTGTTACCCTGTCGTATCCAGCTTTTTTCCATTGCCACCATGTGTCAGCCTGATATTTACTGAACTTGCCTTGTATTTTAGGTTCGTTGTTAATGATCTCTACCTCAACAGGCAGGTATCTGATCATGCCAAAACGTGAGGCAACCTGTCGGGCATTTCCTGGTCCCAGGTCCTTCATGTTTTCTGGTGAAATGATAATTTGCGTACCTATGTCCACAACTATCCTGTCTTCTTCGATGGAATCAATAAACCCTTTGTATATTGCCCCTTTGTCCGGAATAGATGTCAGGGTTCCATATTGCTTTATAAGAAGATTGCTTGCGAACTCCTCGTCCTCCCCTTCGATCTCAGCGATGGCCCATCTATCAGCTGAAACAGTGATGTTGATCTGGACAGCCAGTTCTTTTAACTCATTTGCAACAGTGGCAGAAATAGTATCTACTGTTTTTTTTTCGTTCCCATAGACCTTTATGCATAATGTGATCTGTTTCATGTCTTATGATCTCTTACTGATTTATAAGTGACTCGAGAAGGTCCTTTGTTTCAATGAAATACTCGAGAGTTACATCTTCAATATCCTGATATTCCCGCATGATATTCTCGATCTTCTTGAGGTCCCTTTTGAAAGGTCCCAGTCTCCTTATAACAGTTTCCGTATCTGCGCCACTGGTGACCAGTTCATTATAAATGGAGACAATTGTATCGTTCAGCCTTTTGATCTTCTCGTATATATCCTGATCCTGTTTATTATCCGGAAGGACACCATTCCTGTTGCTTCTGGGATCGTCATCACTCCCTTCCTCTGCCTGTTCCATCCCCTCAGGCAGTTCGCCTTCCAGCGCAATGATGAGATTTTTCAGAGCTTCTACTACCTTAAAACCTGAATCTGTAAGCTCCACATATTTGACCCGTCCTTCCATTGTGAATTTTACCAGTCCATGTTCTTCCATTTTTGAGAGGATCTTCGTTGTGTGCGCAAATGTCGAATTGATCTCTTTTGTAATTACAGAAGCATACGTTTTCTGGAAGGACCAGATGGCAAGGAGTGCCAAAGTAGGTTTTTCCTGAAGGAATAGTTGCTCAGCATATTCTTTAGCCATAATTTCTCTCTCTTTTTATGATCGGTCCTGCGAATTAGAAGAGAATTATCTACTCATTTCTATCTATTTTATTGTATATTACTTTATGTAATTATACCCCTGTGAAGATATTTATATTTATCGAAATCTTCTCAGAGTGTCTAATATTCCCTCTATACCTGCATTAGTTTTGAAAGATGTTCCGCTGAAATGTGTCCTTGACGCCTTGAACCCCTGTGCTGTTAACTCCTTAAGTAGCTCTTCCATAGGTATGGCAGATATTCCCAGTTTTTTTGACAGAAGATGATGATCATAGAAAGTAGGTATATCCAGTTCATTTCTGCACAGCTCAATTATCTTCATTGCATGCTCTTTCTTTCCCAGTTCTCTTTGAGCCAGTTGTATTAGTACGGCGTCACAAAAATCTTTGTCGTGCAGAGGGCCCAGCCATAAGGGACCGGCAATATGTGTGGAATTTCCGCATCTCTCACATTTTTCGGGTATATGCACTGCCAGTCCATAATGGACCGACCGGTCCATACAACTGGTACAATGCGCTATGAACCCCATATTCTTTAAGCATTTGTCAGTTTTTTTTGCACTTTTTTTCAATTCAAGATATGCCCGCACATAATGCCTGGTAGCGTGGCATAACATGGGTTGCATGGCCTTTTCATGTCTTGCAAGGTCCCTTGCGATCATACCAAGCAGGATGCGCACCCCCATTTCACTGTGATATTCAATGTTCAAAGGCACTGCACCGTATTTCCGGATGCCTGAATTCAAGTGTGCTCCACACAGGGGAGCAGTATCCGTAGCTGTGACAGCAATCATATTTATAGCTGAACCGGATGCAGCGTCAAGGTAGGTGGTAGGTGATCCAAAAGGGTCTATATCCACTATATTATATCGTTCTTTATGCAACAATACATTAGCATTCCCAAGGCAGGTTCTCACTTTACCCGTAAGATCATTGAGTTCTGCATTTTCCCTGATCAGGTTATATGCCTCTTCGCTCCAGTCATTAAGGGTGACATTAAGCCCTACTTCTTTTGAGATCCGAAGTCCACGCATGCCGGAAGCTGAAAGTGCGTCCACATAGGTGATCTCCGACAGGTCCAGATCTCTGCTTGATGCCAGTACCTCAGAAAAAGCAGCTATCGATGCCACTGATATATCACGATTAAGTTCCATTTCCGGATTATAAAAAACACTTGCAGAAGATATGGAAAGCTGCCGGTCATCCGGAACCATGGGGACCAATGCCCGGGTACAACCTTCAAGAATAGTCCTGGTCTTCATCGGTCCCAATCGAATGACTGCTATTATTTAACTATGATGGTCCCACTCATCCTGGGATTACCCAGAATACTGTAATTATATGTCCCGGTTTCATTAAAAGTGTAGCTGAAAGATTGCCTGTATCCTATAGACCGGCTCTCCCAAAGACCATCTTCGCTCACGATAGTAAATGCTCTGATGGGATCATTAAAATTGATCCAGAACACAGTATCTTTAGGTGCCACCTCAAGGGTATTCGGAGATGAGAGGAACTTTTCCAGACGTATGGTATAAGAACGGGATACGCCGGTATCTATTACCTGAGGTCCCTGAGTTGTAGTCTCTTTCGCAGGCACGTCTACTGTTGGCTGCTCTGAGGTCGTAGTATCGTTTTGTTCAGTTTCACCAACAGAAGCATTGTTTTCATTTTCAGTAGTGGCATTATCATCGCCATCAGTATCTGTAGTGACATTGTGCGTTACATTAACTTCACCATCTGTAGTCATGTCGTCTGTACAACCTGACAACATGACAGCAGACAGCACAAATAATAAAAGTAAAGCTTTAGTTTTCATCCCTATCACCTGCCTATACATTAAAGGCCTCTACCTAATAAACTTTCACTTCAAATATGCAGAAGTTGAACTTCGACCTTATGTCCCTGGCTATCATCATCCATCTCTATGAGGGCAGCATATCCAGATGCTGCCATACCGGGATTTACAACTACGGTACCTTTTGTTCTTACCACTCCTCTTGCCTCGTGTATATGCCCGCATACAATGAGCTGTACCCTGCCGAGGAAAGCTGAAAAAGATGTGCATCCCACATGTCCGGATGGTATCTCATCCAGAACGCCATACGGAGGAGCATGGGTGAGTAATACTATCTTCATATTGTTACTTTCTGCAGCCTTGATAATTTCTTCGAGCCCGGACCCAATGTCGCACTCCTGCATCTCAAAAGGTGTACAGAAGGGAGTGGGGTTGGAACCTCCTGAACCTACAAATACTGTATCACCTATCGTATGGGACTTGTGGTGAAGGTTCACAGCATTTGAAGTGTCAAGCACGTCAAGTATAGAGGGATGGTCGCAGTTTCCGGGCACTGCCAGTACAGGGACATCGAAATGATCTAAAAGTTCCATTACCTTCTCATCCGGACCAAAATTGGTAATATCCCCTGCCACAAGAGCAAGATCTATTTTGCCGGCTTTTTCCAGAAGACCATCTATTTTCGAATAGTTCCCATGAGGGTCAGCGATCGCAAAAATTCTCACTTCCAATGCACCTCTGTATTGACATTTATTGTTTCATCTTTTTGTTAGTTCCTTTTCAGAAGGACCTGTCGCCTCCCAGCATCCCACCAATGACTTTGCCGCCGATCCCTCCTATACCCGTTGATTCATCGCGGCTCTGGAATCTTGCAGCAGCCATGACCCTGTCAGCAAGCCTGGAGAATGGCAGGCTCTGCAGGAATACTTTTCCAGGGCCACGCAGAGTTGCGAGTACTACTCCTTCGCCTCCGAAAAGTGCATTTTTGAATCCTCCCACAAAGCTGATGTCATAGCTAACACTTTCTGCAAATGCGCATATGCAGCCAGTATCAACTCTTATGACTTCTCCAGCTTTGAGATCCCTTTCTATTATAGTTCCACCTGCGTGAACAAAAGCCAGGCCATCGCCTCTGAGCTTCTGCAGGATAAAACCCTCGCCTCCGAAAAGTCCTGCTCCGATCTTCTTCGTGAACGTAAGTTCAATTTCTATTCCCTTTGCAGCACAGAGGAAAGAATCTTTCTGGCAGATAAAACCCCCTCCCAATTGAGCGAGGTCCAGGCAAATGATCTTTCCCGGGTAGGGAGCTCCGAAAGCTATGTAGCCTTTACCTTCTCCTTCATGGGTAAAATTAGTAATGAAGAAACTCTCACCCGTGACGGCTCTTTTAAGGCCCTTCAATAAGCCCCCACCTGTCGAAGTCTCCATTTTGATGCCTGGTCCCATGTACATCATAGCACCCGCTTCTGCCCTTACGCTCTCTTTAGGGTCCAGTTCTATCTCAACGAGCTGCATATCGTTCCCAATTATCTTGTAATCAATAACATCTGCCATATTCATCTCTCCTTTAAGCGATCCAGGACACAGGATATTACAGTTGGTATCCAGAATTGCCTCTGCTACTAGTGTATAGTTCTAGCAGAAGCAAAGATAAAAACTTAATTATATCATATGTGCATAAGTGACAGGGGAGATCATCCATGAAGAAAAAAAGAGCAGTTCTTAATGATAATGCAAGTATGATCGCTCAGTGTCATCATGGTACCCTTCTGGATGAACTTCGTGCAAAGACCGATCCACAAAAAGCAAATACGATTGATTTTAGCACACGTCTCAATCCCATGGGTAGTATCTTCCAATATCAAAATATTTTGGATCTTCATGGTTTGATAAATACTTCCAAGAACCTCATCGGCCAATATCCTGATAACAGATACCTGGAATTCAGAAATGCTGCAGCAGGTTTTGTAGGAAAGGGATTAACGTCTTCAAACATCATACCAGGCAGTGGGATATGTGAGATCATAAGACTTGTTCTGGGCTGTACTCTTGAAAAGGGAGATATCGTACTGGTCCCTTTCCCCTCGCCTCCGGAGTATAACCGCTATTCTGGATTATTCGGTGCACGTGTGATCCCTCTTCCCCCCCACGAGCTGCTGCTGGCAGATGATGATCTGTTATCCTGTGCCAGAGTGGTGCTGTTATCCAATCCCGGTAATCCGGGAGGGCGCCTTATTTCCAGGAAGGAATTAAGGCCTTTTGCAGAGAGATGTGCTGAACAGAGGACCCTCCTCATCGTGGATGAATCCTGCATCGAACTATCTGATCCATCCCAAACCCTTGCAGGCCACATCTTTGATAATGATTTTGTTGTGGTCGTCCGTTCCATTGCTCATGCATTTGCAATTCCGGGACTTAACGCTGCATATGCCATAGCTTCCGAAAAAACTGTCCAGCTTTTCAATAATGCTCGTCTTCCCTGGAGCATCGGTGCATTTTCAGACGTTTTGTGTACAGCGGTGCTCAATATAGAAGGAGGCATTAATTCCAGCTATCTGGAGGATTCCCGGGAGCTTATACGTTCTCAACGTAATTATTTGATCAGCCGCATCGGACGTATCTATGGTTTTTCCCCTCAGCCTTCGGACGCAAATTATCTTCTTGTGGACCTCAAGGACCTTTTTATGGATTCGCATACCCTTACTGGAAATCTTGCATCAAAAGGTTTTCTGATAAAGGATTGCAGTAACTTTTTCCAGGCAGAGAAACAGTTTGTCAGGATAGGATTGCATGTACAGGAAGATAACGAGATCCTTCTGAAGGCTATAGGCGAAGTTCTTACCGAAACCAGTAAAGAGGATGCAAGGGAACGGCTGGAAGTTACCATTGAAAGTGCTGCGGCAGGGTCCGCTCCTGCCAGCAGAGGTACGTGCCAGTATTATCCCTGCCATTTCGAGGGACAGGATTGTACCTTCTGTTTTTGCCCCTTCTATGCCTGTGAGGATGAACGTACCGGAGGCAAGTGGATAGTAGGATCCAGCGGTAATAAAGTATGGAGCTGTGAGAACTGTACATATATACATCAGTCCAGATTATCCCGACAGATACTTGATATCCTCATGGAAGAGGGGGATACAGAAGATAACATAAAGAAGGCATGGAATTTAGTAATAAAGCCTTTACTATAATATATGTTATCATTCCAGTATATTGAGGTCGTGGAGCTGAAGCTATACACAAGTTTAATTTAATTAGATAAAAGATAATTGAATAACTTAATATAGGTCCTGTTATCTAAAAAAAGGCGATAACTGTGTCAAGGCAAACAAAATTTATCCCGGTCAGAGAACATCTGCTAAAGGTCCAGCCATGCAAACACGGAGGCCTGGTGAAAAAAACATCCCAGCAATACGGCATACCGGAATCTCAATTACTGGATGCAAGTGCCAGTCTTAATCCATATGGTACTCCTTTTGACCATCCATACACCGGGCTTGATATGGATAACATTTTATATACTGCCCTTAAAAGAATGGGCCAATATCCGGACAATCGTTACTTGGAATTCAGAAAAGCAGCTGCCAGCTTCATAGGGAAGGGAATGACGGCGGAAAATATAATTCCAGGCAATGGTTCCTCAGAGATAATCCGCCTGGTTGCAGAGACCGTAATAGAGGAAGGGGATATTGTGCTAATTCCATCTCCCACCTTCAGCGAGTATGAACAGCAGTGCAGCATATTCGGAGCTGAGATCAGATACATAGAACAGGAGTTGCTCCCGGATGTGCCCGACGATATATTAAAGGGAGCTAGACTGCTTTTTGTGTGCAATCCTAACAATCCTACAGGCAAGTTATTCAGCCGTGAAGAACTCCAATGCCTCATAGACAAATGCCGGGAAAATAATGTGGTCCTTTTCGTTGATGAAGCTTTTATAGAACTGGCAGATCCCTCACAGACCATTGTGGACCTGGTGGAATCCAATGACCATCTTTTTATCCAGCGTTCCCTTACCAAGGCTTTTGCCATTCCCGGCATCAGAATGGGCTTTGGGGTTGCTTCGGCAAAGATAGCAACATTGCTTAATAATGCGAGACTTTCCTGGAACCTGGGGTGTGTGGCAGAAGAAGTGAGTACCGTTCTCATGAATATGGAAGGCGGATGTTACAGCCGATATCTTCTGGAATCCAGGGAAATGATAGACAGAGAACGGGAGTTCCTCATGGAAAAACTGGGACGCCGCGGGTTCAGACCTATTGAAAGCACTGTTAACTTTATTTATGTGGACATAAGCGATCTATCCATGGATTCCACCGAATTGACGGAAAGGATGGCAGTACATGGCGTATTAATAAGGGATTGCAGCTCTTTCCAGGATATCGGGAAACATCATATACGTATAGCTGTGCGTACAAGAGAGGAAAATGAACGGATAGTGGATTGTATAAGGCAGGTCATTCAGGAATGGGGAAAAGAACAGGCGATCCTTTATCTGGAGCGCAATCTGGCAAAGGCCCGGGGCAAAGGGCCTCTGGGAAGCAACAGGGAATGCAATTACTATCCCTGCCATTTTGAAGGCCAGGATTGCACTTTTTGCTTCTGTCCGTTCTATCCGTGCCAGGATGGGCGTACTGATGGTAAGTGGATAACCGGCTCAAGTGGGAATGAGGTCTGGAGCTGTCTTGAATGCAGGATAGTGCATGAGCCTGATGTGGTTGAAAAGATGCTAACTGTGCTCACTGCTGAGGGGTGTACTGAGGACGGGCTTAAGAAGGCATGGGAACAGGTCATGGAGCCTCGATTATGTTCTTCACAATAAGTGGATTTGACCTGATCGTTGTATTGGTCCTGGCATTTGTCATTGATCTGGTATTAGGGGAGCCGCCTTTTGCCATACATCCTGTTGTATGGATAGGTAAAATGATCTCATTTTTCAAGCACAGGGCACCCTCCAAGAACAGGAGGATCTATGGTATCTTTATGGCATTGTGTTGCATTCTTTTTGCTGCTCTTATTGGTACTGTTGCCACTTTGATACTGGATACCGAAAGCATACCTGCACTGATACGATATCTTGTGGCAGCCTGGTTCCTGAAGATGACATTTGCTGTACGCTGCCTTATGGATGCGGGTAAAGAAGTGTACGGAGAGCTTGCTAGAGGTGATCTGGAGGGAGCAAGGAAGAATCTTTCCATGTATGTGAGCAGGAATACCTCAAAGCTATCGCCGGAGCAGGTATCATCGGCTGTGATCGAAACCTCATCTGAGAACTTTGTTGATGGTATCCTTTCACCGTTGTTCTACTTTGCATTGTTCGGACCATTAGGGATCATCGCAGCATATGTATTCAAGGCAACAAGCACCCTTGACTCCATGGTAGGTTACAGGGATCCCCAATACCTGCACCTAGGCTGGTTCTCAGCAAGAACAGATGATATATTGAACTGGATACCTGCCAGGTTGTCCCTGATACCCATATCCATAGCAGCTATTCTCTTGCGGCTTGTACCATCATTTTCAAGATCTCTTGATCCTGCGAGTGCGGTCAAAATTGCTATTGAAGATGGGACAAAGACACCATCTCCAAACTCAGGCTATCCCATGGCGGCTTTTGCAGGAGCTATGGGTATTCGTCTTGAGAAACCCGATGTGTATGTGCTGGCGGCAAGGAATCCTTATCCTCAGTTCTTTCATATTAAA
>NZ_JBFXHJ010000064.1:0-12721 GCF_050177135.1 Methanomethylovorans sp. | reverse complement strand
CATTCCTTAAAGGGTGTGAACTTCAACAAGATGAGCCTTATCGATTTGCTGTATGCTCTTTTCAAGGCAAATAAAAAGCTTTTGTGGGACTTGAGAGTGTTGTTCAAGAATGTTGTGAAAAATGAACTTGACATGTAACCAAAGGTCATAAAAAATACCAGTGCATGATACATATGCACTGGATCCTTTTTACATATTACTTTTTCCAGAACTCAGGGGTGAACAATACCACCACTGTAAATACTTCAAGTCTGCCTATCCACATATTAGCTATAAGTATGACTTTTGCCAGGGCTGGCATTGCGGAAAAACTGCCCATCGGTCCAACAAGATTGAATCCCGGACCGATGTTACCCAAAGTAGTTATGGATGCAGTGAGGGAAGTTAGAATATCCACACCCATAAGAGTAATAAAGAATGTACTGGCCAGGAATATAAGGAAATAGATCACCACAAAGGATATGATCTCCTGCATTATGTTTTCTGTAACGGTCTTTCCATTGAATTTTATAGGCTTTACTGCTTTTGGATGAATGGACTTGAAGAGTTCCCATCTGGCATATTTCAGTAACAACAACACCCTTATTGCTTTTGGACCACCCGCTGTTGATCCGGCACATCCTCCGATGAACATTACAAGTAACAGCACTATCCTTGAAGAATCGGGCCACAAATTGAAATCCGTACTGGCAAAACCCGTGGTTGTAAGGAGAGATACTACCTGGAACACTGAATAACGCAGACAGGTAAGGGGATCTGCACCTGTGCCATACCTCAATGCAAGAATGAGCATAGCACTTGCCAATAAAACCACAGCTGTATAGAACTTGAATTCTTCATCCTTTAATATAATTTTGTGATCAGTATATAGTGTTCTGTACAGCAAGGCAAAGTTTGCTCCTGCTATGAACATAAAAACTGTGATTATAGCTTCTATTAAAGGACTATCAAAAGCCGCAATACCCAGACCATAAGGAGAAAAGCCTCCAGTCGCCATCGTGGTGAACGTATGTGTAACAGCATCATAGGTTGACATGCCAGCCTGATGTAATGCAGCGATCTGTAAGGCCGATAGCACCACATATACCATCCAGAGGATCTTAGCTGTATCTCTTATCCTGGGTTTTATCTTGTCCTCAGTAGGACCGGGAGCTTCAGCACGGATAAGCTGCCTGCCTGCAATAGCTAATTTAGGAAGAATCGCAACGAACAAGACAATGATACCCATTCCACCTATCCACTGGATAAAACTCCGCCAGAAAAGAATACTGCGTGAATGGCTTTCTATGTCGTCAAGGATACTTGCACCAGTGGTAGTAAAACCAGACATGGTTTCAAAAAAAGCGTTAAGGGGAGATATACCTTCGACAATGAATGGGATGGCACCGAAAAACATAGCTGTTAACCAGCTGAGAGCCACAATAGCAAAAGCTTCCCTGAGCTTCCAGTCATCATCTGACTTGTAGCGTGACCAGAGATATATACCCGCGATCTCTGTTAAGCCTATGCCTACAAGAAAAGGAACAGGAGATTCATGATAATAAAAAGCCAAAATCAAAGGAACTATCATCATAAGTCCCAGGAAACGCAGGAGAGTTCCCAATACGTTCAGTATGACCTTTGAGTTCATGGACCACCCACATCACTTGAAAAGTTTTTCCACTGCCTCTATGGAAGAAGGAAGAGAGAATACCACTACTCTGTCATTTTCCTGGATCACCTGACTGCCACGGGGAACTATTGTCCTGCCATTATGAACGATCATGCTTACGATCGCACCTGCAGGGAATTTCACATCACGTAATGGTTTGCCCACTATTTTTGACTTGCCTGAAGCAGTATATTCGATGATCTCAGCTTTTTGCCCTTCGATGGTAGTGATGGCCTCAATGCCTGTTCCCATGGTCAGTTTAAGCACCTCGTTGACAGTTGCTCCCCTGGGACTTACCGCACTGTCCACACCGACCATTTCAAACAGAGAGATGTAATCAGACCTATCCGACCTGGCAATAACTTTCTTAACTCCCAGTTTTTTAGCTATAAGGGAGCATAAGAGGTTCTTTTCATCACTATCCGTAACGGAAACGACCACATCCATCTCATTGATACCCTCATCCTTCAGCAGGTTGATATCTGTTCCGTCACCATTTAATACAAGAACCCCGGAAAGTTCGTCTGCGATCTCTTCACAACGGGTCTTGCGTGATTCTATTATCTTAATATCTGCCTCACTTTTACCAATGAGCTTCGCAAGATAAAAACCAACTATGCCACCACCTATGATCATAACCTTACTGCGTCTGCCAACGACCTCTCCCAGAAGTCCCCGTATGTCTTTCATTGCAGAAGGCTGACCTATCACTACTATGTGATCGTTCTCCAGGATAGAATCCTCGCCATGAGGAATAATTACATCATCTTTCCGGAAAATTGCACTTATTATACAGCAATCAGTAAGATGAAGGTCTTTCATCATCTTATTGGCAAAATAGCTTCCTTTGGAAACCACCAGCTCCATCATTTCCACTTTGCCTTCTGCAAATGATTCAGCATCAATGGCAGACGGTATTGCAAGTATCTGTGCAACTTCAGAAGCCATAGCAAGCTCAGGACATATCATCACATCGATCCCTATACTAACACGCTTAGCTATTGGCTTATCAATGTAATCGGGATTGCTTACCCTTGCCAACGTCTTAAGTTTACTTTTATCTCCTGCAATGAGCTTGGAAGCCATGCATGCTACGATATTGACCTCATCGGAACCAGTGACAGCCATCAGGATGTCAGTCCCTTTGATAAAC
Organism: Methanomethylovorans sp.; assembly: GCF_050177135.1. Classification (NCBI taxonomy): domain Archaea; kingdom Methanobacteriati; phylum Methanobacteriota; class Methanomicrobia; order Methanosarcinales; family Methanosarcinaceae; genus Methanomethylovorans; species Methanomethylovorans sp. The sequence goes on along the minus strand of NZ_JBFXHJ010000064.1, from coordinate 9,917 downwards.
TTGGACAATATAGATACATTCGCGCCATTGCCCTGAATGACCTGGACATCCAGCTCATCAACCCGCTTACAGGCTTCTTCATCCTGTTCTATGACTATTACATCATTAGTGGCATACAGCGATTTTGCTATATGATAGCCTACTTCCCCTGCACCTATGATAATAGCTTTCATGAAATCCCTTCAGATAAATATTTCAACATATATATAAAAGCGTACATCTGGAGGATAGGCATTTATGCCGATATTGGCTTTAAACATTGTTGAAAAAAACAGAAAAAAAATAGTTATGAATTTAAACAATTGTCCTGACTATGAGGTGAAAGCATCTTTCATTTTATCAAATATGCCTGAATGTTTATTTTTGCCACCCTTTTTGTCCAGTTCATCGAACTTCCTGAGTAAATCCTTCTGTTCTGAATTAAGGTTCTTAGGTGTTTGCACGATGACCTTTACAAGCTGGTCACCTTCACCGCTTCCATGTAAATGAGGCATGCCTTTGCCTTTGAGCCTCAGAACAGAATGTGTCTGTGTCCCAGGTTTAATAGTCATTTTCACATTCCCATAGAGCGTAGGCACAGGTACCTCATCACCCAAAGCCGCCTGTACAAATGAGATCGGCAGTTCGTAGAGTATATCATCTCCCATACGCTCGAAGGTCTTATGAGGTTGCACATGTACCATGACATAGAGGTCTCCTGATGGTGCTCCCGGGCTTCCTGCTTCACCTTCCCCCCGGATCTTGAGCCGCAGGCCGTTATCGGCTCCTTTTGGCAGCTTTACAGAAAGTTTCTTTACTTTCTTGATCTTACCCGTGCCTTTGCATGCGGGACATGGGTCCTCTATTATCTGGCCATTACCATGGCATGTATTACAGACGGTTGTGCTCATGAAACGCCCAAAGGGAGTATTGCGTGCGCTGGTGATCTGCCCAGTGCCGTGGCATGTAGGACAGGTAGTAGGATTTGTACCGGCCTTCGCGCCGGTTCCCCCACAGGTCTCACAATTTTCGGCCCGTGGGACATTGATCGTAGTTTCCACACCATTGGCTGCTTCTTCCAGGGATATGGAAAGATCATAGCGCAGATCAGATCCTCTCATAGGAGCATTGCGCCTGCTTCTTCCACCACCGAAGATATCGCCTCCGAATCCTCCGAAGCCGCCTCCGAAGATGCTGGAGAGGATATCACCCAGATCCTCAAAGCCTCTGAAATCAGCACCACGGAAAATGTCTTCCTGGGAATAGCGCCCATCTATACCGGCGTGACCAAACTTATCATACTGGGCTCTCTTTTCTTCATCAGAGAGTACAGCATATGCTTCTGAGATCTCCTTGAACTTCTCCTCGGCATCCGAAGCCTTATTTTTGTCCGGATGGTATTGCATCGCAAGCTTCCTGTATGCCTTTTTTATTTCGGCTTCAGTAGACTCCTTGGAAACCCCAAGGATCTCATAATAATCACGTGTAGTGGACATGAAAGACCCTGTATGTCAGTATAAAATAAATAAGGTACGTTCGGATAGAACGTACCTTTATGCCTGAAACTGTTTAATTCTTACCGTCATCAACTATTTCATAGTCAGCATCTTCGACTGTATCATCGCCGGAACCCGACTTTGCAGAGGCCCCTGCTCCGGATGCAGCTTCTTGCTGTGCTTTCTGATACATAGCAGCTGACACATCATAGATGGCGGTCTGAAGAGCTTCGGTCCTAGACTTGATGGTTTCAATATCATCTTTCTGAAGAGCATCTTTCAGATCAGAGATGGCACTTTCGACTTTTGATCTCTGGTCTGCGGTTACAGAATCACCCGCTTCCTTGAGGGTCTTTTCAGCCGCGTTCACCAGAGACTCAGCAGTGTTCTTTACCTCCACTTCCTCCTTCCGCTTGTGGTCCTCCTCAGCATGGAGTTCTGCATCCTTTACCATCTTGTTGATCTCATCATCTGACAGACCACCTGGCTTCTGGATGGATATGGATTGCTCCTTGCCAGTGCCCAGATCCTTTGCCCTTACATGGAGGATACCATTTGCATCTATGTCAAAGGTGACCTCTATCTGTGGAATTCCCCGTGGAGCCGGTGGAATGCCATCCAAGATGAAGCGTCCCAGAGTCTTATTGGCAGAAGCAATACCCCTCTCACCCTGCAACACATGGATCTCTACGGATGGCTGGCTGTCGGCAGCCGTGGAGAATACCTGGCTCTTCCTCACAGGAATGGTAGTGTTACGCTCGATGAGCGGAGTTGCAACACCGCCCAGGGTTTCTATACCAAGTGTCAGTGGTGTGACATCAAGCAGGAGCACATCATGGACCTCTCCCCCAAGGACACCGCCCTGAATTGCTGCACCCACTGCAACAGCCTCATCCGGGTTGATGTTCTTGTATGGATCCTTACCGGTTACCTTTTTGATAAGCTCAGTGACTGCCGGCATCCTTGTGGAACCTCCTACAAGAAGCACTCTGTCGATGTCCTTTGCTGTGAGCTTTGCATCCTTCATTGCCTGATTGACAGACACCAGGGTCTTATCAAGCAGATCAGCGGTCATCTTCTCGAACTGTGCCCTTGTAAGATCGATATCAATATGCTTTGGCTGCCCATTAGCATCTGCAGTGATAAATGGTAGGTTGACGTTGGTGGAAGGTATGCCGGAAAGCTCGATCTTTGCCTTTTCAGCTGCATCCCTCAGACGCTGCAATGCTGCTCTGTCCTTGGATAGATCGATACCTTCATTTTTCTTGAACTGTTCAACAAGATAATCTACTATCCTCTGGTCAAAGTCATCACCACCAAGGTGAGTATCTCCGCTGGTTGAAAGTACCTCAAATACCCCTCCTCCAAGCTCCAGGATAGATACATCAAATGTACCACCTCCAAGGTCGTAGATAAGGATCTTGTGGTCTTCAGCCTCTTTATCAAGACCATAGGCAAGGGCTGCTGCAGTAGGTTCATTGATGATCCTCATTACTTCCAGACCTGCAATGGCACCTGCGTCTTTAGTAGCCTGCCTCTGTGCATCATTGAAATAAGCGGGAACTGTGATTACAGCCTGTATGATGGTCTCTCCCAGATATGCCTCGGCATCTTCCTTCATTTTACGCAGGATCATAGCAGATATTTCCTGCGGAGTATAATCCTTTCCGCTGAGGGCTACCTTATATCCTGCCTCTCCCATGTGCCTTTTTATGGAATAGACAGTATTATCTGCGTTTGTGATCATCTGCCTCTTGGCAACCTGTCCCACAAGTTTCTCACCCTTCTTGGAAAAGCCTACTACAGAAGGTGTTGTCCTGCCTCCTTCTGCATTCGGGATGACGGTTGGCTCTCCACCTTCGATAACAGCCATACAGGAATTTGTAGTTCCAAGGTCAATACCCAATATCTTTGCCATATTATTACCTCTCAGGTCCTTATAAGATAGTTATGTTGTAATTATAGTTTTATGACTTTGTTCGTATAGTCGTCACGTATCAGATGCAGTTTTAGCTACAATCTTTATCCTTATCTGCTACTGATCCTTCAGGAAGTTTTGATACGGTCACAGCAGCAGGTCTGAGCACTCTGGAATGAAGATAGAATCCCGATTTGCACACATCTATAATGGTATTATCGTCGTGATCAGGATGTTCCACATGCATCATCGCCTCATGTTCATGGGGATCGAATTCTGCACCTATGCACTCCATTTTGTGGAGACCTTCCTTCTCCAGGATGGAAACGAATTGCTTGAAGACCATTTCCACACCCTTCACAACAGAGCTGACATCATCTGTGTTCTTTGCTGATTCCAGGGCACGCTCGAAGTTATCATAAACTTCGATAAGTTCAAGAAGAAGTTCTTCTGAAGCAAATTTGCGGAACTCTTCTTTCTCCCTTGCTGTGCGTTTCCTGAAGTTATCGAACTCTGCGGTCAGACGTAAGAGCCTGTCCTTCAACTGTGCGATCTCTTCGTCCTTCATACAAAGTTGCTCCTCCAAAGATGGCGCGCCATTTGTGACTGACACATCATCCGTCACATCATTATCACTGTTCTTGGATGGTATTTCTTTAGTATTTCCCAAACCTTCATCCATCTTTACATTCCTCTTCAATCAGTGTAAGGTCATGTGTCTGCAATGCTCATGATTGTTTGATGTTCTATAAATACTTTTTGGTGATGAACATCTAAAAAAAGAAAAATGCAGGAGTTAGAGATATTGTCCGTGCATCTTATGCTTCACAGCCTTTATTATGAGCATGCTTGCGATCATACATATAGCCAGAGCTGATACCATTCTTTCCCAGCCTATGCCCTCTATACCACCCTGGAAAACGAAAGACAGACCTGTAAAAAAGGCTGTCACAGCGAAGGTCACGGCAAAAGCAGCTATACCCCCACCTATAAGTGAACCCGCATGATCAGCACCCCGATCCTCAAAAAACACAGAAGCTGCAATGAATATGACAGCAAATATCAGCAACATCACCGCAAAAGGAAGAGGCGTGGACTTTGTACTGAGCATTGTCATGATTCCCATGGCAACACCTATCATGAACAGTGCCATGGAAGTGGATATTGCTATGGCCTGTGCGAATGGATTTTCAGATAATATTCCCATATTCATCCCTTGGATAGCCAAGATGTGAATGATAGTATTTATTGATTATTGAATAATTATACTATTGTTCTTTCCTGCTCGTTAGTAATATATCTGATAAAACAATTTGCATTCTTCATGAAGATATTACTTGCAGAATATGCAATGGGTACAGGCATGGATGGTACTTTCCTTCTTGAAGGCAGATCAATGCTCAAAACCCTTGTCAGTAGTTTCGCAAGGCTTGGACATAAAGTCACATATCTGACCTCTGGCCCTCTATTACCTGAAGGAAATGCCATTATCGCAAATGAAGAAAATTTCAGGAAGATCATAGAAGAAGAAGCCAAAAAAAGCGATGCTGGACTTGTAATAGGACCAGATGAGATCCTGGCTGAACTTACTTCGTGTATAGAGGATAATACACTTAACCTCGGTTCCACACCTGAAGCAATTGATTTGTGTGCAGATAAAGTAAAGTGCACCAAAGAGCTTCTGCGGAACAATATAGCTGCTCCTCGCATCCTTGAAGACACATTTGGCATTAAATGTGTTGTAAAACCCAGATTCGGATGTGCCTCGGAAGATACATATCTTACTACAAACACTGAAGTACCCCCGGGGTCCATTGCAACAGAATTCATAAAAGGAGAACACCTGAGTGTGAGCCTCATAGCAGGAGAGAGAACATTACCATTATGCGCTAACAAGCAGCTGATAGAATTTATGGATATTAAGGATCCAGCCGGACTTCGTGTTGAATATAAAGGAAATACAGTGTGTTTTTCACCGCCGTACAAAGAAGAACTGTTCAGAACAGCTGTGGCAGCTTCGAAGATATTAGGATGCAGGGGCTACACCGGAGTGGACATAGTATATGATGGAACGCCTTACGTAGTAGATGTTAATCCCAGACCGACCACTTCGATCTATGGGATATGTAAGGTGATGGATGTTGAAATAGCTGATCTGCTGCTGAAGAACAGACTGGGAGGATTACCCGGGTCTGTGGGAATAGCTGCAGAATGTTCCTTTACCAAGGAGGATTTCAAATGAGATACCTTGGTATTGACATAGGAGGGGCAAATACAAAAATAGCCACATCTGATGGAACTATAATAGAACTTCACTACCTGCCACTGTGGAAAGATACTACTCTTCCCCAAACACTAAAGGATATATCAAAAAGGCTCAAGCCCGATAAGGTTGGAGTGGTGATAACAGGCGAACTTGCCGATTGCTTTGAGGATAAATTACATGGACTGAAATTCATAATGAAAGCAGTGGAAGATGCATTTGCATGTGATGTATATTATATTGGCACTAACGGAAATATCCATAAGAATTATGATGACCTGAGAGGTCTTGCAGCTGCAAACTGGGCAGCATCTTCACGATTGATCGGTGAGGAAATAGGTGATTGCATCTTCGTGGATGTGGGAAGTACTACAAGTGATATAATCCCCATAGTTAATGCAAATCATGTGGCATCAACTACCGATTTTAAGAGACTGCTTGCAAGTGAACTGGCCTATATGGGCACATTACGTACCAATGTTGCTACCCTTATGGAAAAGGTGAAAATGAAACAGGGAACTTGCAGGGTCTCCTCGGAACTCTTCACTACAACCGGTGATGTTTATTTGCTGCTTGGAGATATCATGCCGGAAACATATACCTGTACGACTGCAGATGGGGCTGGAAAAAGCAGGCTTGAAACCATGAGAAGACTCGCAAGGCTTGTGTGTGCGGATCTGGAAGAGATATCAGAGAAAGAAATAATGGAAATTGCACGTCAGGTTAAGGAAAAGCAGATAAATTTACTTGCTGAGGCGATATCCACAGTATCTGTGAAACATGGTATACGCAGGATCGTTGCTGCAGGCATTGGGGAATTCATGATCATTGAAGCCGCGGGAAGACTTGGAATGGAATGCATTTCTGTGGCTGACAAGTGGGGAAAAGATATATCCAACGTATTTCCTGCCTATGCTGCGGCCTGGATGGTAAAAACAAATACATAACTCCGATAACAAGAGAACAATATGAGCATCATTGCAAGAAGTTGTACCGTTATTAAAGTAGGTGGAAGTCTTATGGAAACTGCTCCTGAACTTCTCATTTATTTGCAGAAGCATCTGGAGAATAGGAGGAAAACTGCCTCCACGGTGCTGGTAGTTCCCGGAGGTGGCGTTTTTGCAGATGCTGTAAGAGACATCCATAAAAATAAAGGCATTAGTAATGAAGCAGCTCACTGGATGGCTATCCTTGGAATGGAACAATATGCATATTACCTTGCCGACAAAAGTGGGATAGGTACCACAGAAGATCTGGAAAAACTGGTTCCGGGAATTTCGATCCTCATGCCTTACAGGCTACTACGAAAATGGGATCCTTTGCCACATTCCTGGGATGTGACATCTGACTGCATTGCTGCATGGGTGGCATCGATACTGAAAGCCGGAATGGTCAAAGTTACTGATGTGGACGGAGTGCTTATTAACGGGAAGATTGAGACAGTCGTAGGTGCGGCAGAACTGCAAAAAATGGATGAAAGCTGTGTGGACAGGATGTTACCGGAATTGCTTATAAAGGATGGAAGAGATTGCATGGTCGTCAATGGTAAGTACCCTGAAAGAGTGCTTGCCGCTCTTGAGCAGAAAGCTGTAAGAGGCACTCTTATCAAGGGGAATATTTAAATCGTATACTGATTATGTACACAAATCATCTCTGATGAACTTAGTGTATTATCTCTATTATAAATACTGAAGGAGAAATCGAATGGTAAACAAGGTCACAAACTGTACTTCATGCGGTGTTAACTTAGAGGAACGTGGTTTTGCCCGGTTCCCATGCCCCGTCTGCGGTGCAGAGATAGGAAGATGCATGAGCTGCAGGCAGCAGAGCAACCCTTACACCTGCCCAAAATGCGGTTTTGTAGGTCCATGAGGTGTAACAATGGGTGATGTAGCAGCAACTATTAGGGTAATGCCGGAAAGTGTGGAAACCGATCTCAACGAACTTAAGAACAAACTTGAAGCCGTGCTCCCCGAAGGAGCAAAGTTCTTTGGTTCGAGGATCGAACCCGTTGCTTTTGGTCTGAAGGCCCTTGTCATGGTCATAATGGTAGGAGACATCGAAGGCGGCACAGAACAGGTAGAATCAGCCTTTGCTGCTGTTCCTGGTGTCGAAAGCGTACAGGTCACAGAAGTGGGCAGACCAGTCTAAGACCTCTTTTTTTATTTTTTTTTTTTGCATTTCGGGCTCGTAGATCAGGGGAAGATCGTTACGTTCGCAACGTAAAGGCCGCGGGTTCGAATCCCGCCGAGTCCATCGGAAAGAGAAGATGTTTTTATTTTAATTGAAAGCGTATTTTAAACATAAATAGGAGATAAAAATTGTGCGGATTAAAAGAGGCATGGTTCTGATTCTGGTAATTATTGCGATATTCATTGCCGGATGTACCGAAAAACCCATTGAGAACGCAACCTCGGGAACAGAAGAGGTTTTTTCTGAAGGACCACTTAACTCGACTGAATGGAATAATAAAGGTGTTGACCTTTTTGTTGCAGGCAGAGCTGAAGAAGCACTGGGAGCATATGATAAAGCCACAGGAATTGATCCACTGAACGTATATGCATGGTATAATAAAGGCATTGCATATTCTTATCTGGGCCGATATGAAGAAGCATTACAAGCATACAATAAAACCACAGAGATCGATCCCGAAGATGCAAATGCATGGCATACCAAGGCTGGAGCCCTTAATAGTCTGGGTAGATACGAAGAAGCCATCGAAGCACTGGATAAAGCTATAGAACTTGATCCTCAGTTTGCATATGCGTGGTATAACAAAGGCACCATACTTGATAGGCTTGGCAGGACCGATGAAGCACAAGTATGTTATGATAAAGCTAAGGAATTGGGATATAGTGCATAATATCCCTTATTCCATCTTTGCATTGTTAACTAACTCGACTGCTCTATTCATATGATAGATAGAGGAATTTGAATAAGATAACCACTTTTCAGTATTTTGAGGATCATCAATACCAGCTTTAAGGTCGTTTGCGATCAGTATTGTGTATTGTCCCACATAGCTCAGGTCAGTAAGACAGAGCACCCACTCTGACTGTGCTTCTTGGAACATGGGAGATACAGAATATCTGCTGTTATCCTCCAGTGCTTTCTGAGTGTCGTCTATAATTCTTTGTCCGGTCATGGATAAAGAATTATAATCAGCCTCATTCATAGCCACGGAAATCTCATCATAATCATTGTCCAGTAGCTTTGAATAATGAGCAACACTTCCGATCCACGCATGGTCAGCATTCCAGACTCCAACAACGTGAGTCACACCGTTCCACCCAAGTCCCAAGACATCAAATCCGGAATTGTTCTGGAGAATGAAATTGTTACCTTCGATATTATATATAGCCAACTCGGTAGACCCATCTAGGTCCCAATCTCCTACTATCGGTTCAGTGCCTTCCCAGCCAAATCCCACAATATCTGCAGAACCATTAATGGTATTCCATAAAGCCCAGGTACCTTTGTTATCATACACACCCACTTCATCTTTACCATCGCCATTCCAATCCCCGACCACAGGAGTAACATCAGGCCACCCTAACCCAATGACATCAACTTCCGGATCATTCAGGATATGGAAATTATTACCTTGAGTGTTGTAGATGCCGAGATCAGTTACTCCATCACCATTCCAATCACCTGTTATCGGTTCAGTGCCTTCCCAGCCGAACCCTACAATGTCTGCCGAACCAGTACTGGTATTCCATAGAGCCCAAGTGCCTTCATTGTCGTATACTCCTACCTCCTCAGCACCATCACCATTCCAGTCACCTGCAACTGGCGTAGCGCCCGGCCATCCGAGGCCTATGAGATTAAAACCTGGATCAGTCTGGACCAGGAAATTATTTCCTGCAGTGTTGTAGATGCCTAGCTCAGTAACCCCATCAGCATCCCAATCACCTGTTATCGGTTCAGTGCCTTCCCAGCCGAACCCCACAATGTCTGCAGAACCATTAATGGTATTCCATAAAGCCCAGGTACCTTCATTATCATATACGCCTACGGATTCAGCTGAAACTATGCCGGGAGTCATCATCAAGAAGCACAATAGTATCCCAAAATAAATTATCCTGCTTAACTGGATTTGCATTTACATCACCCATTACACAAACAATAGCAGATCAGAATCTACTTATTCACCACTCTTAATCATGTTTTCCATCAATAAAATATCAAAGTCTGGGAACTATCCCCGGAAACTTCAATACTTCCATGAATGCTTAATTAAGCATGGAACACAGTCCCT
>NZ_JBFXHJ010000063.1:0-12735 GCF_050177135.1 Methanomethylovorans sp. | reverse complement strand
TGCCCATCCGCTAATGTTCGGGGAGGCGATGTACGGCAGCTCAGGAGGAGGACTGGAGGGCTCGGCGTTGCAGCTTACGCTTTTAGTGAACTTTGTGGCGTTCCTTGTTTTGTTCATAACACTGTTCATTTACAGATCAAATATGGAAAACCTGAAAGAAGAGATACGTGTTCTCAGGGAATCAAGTCGCTGACATTTATATTTTTATATAAACAAAACGCTGTTTTAAAAAGAAAGAGTTATAAGTTTCTGTAAGGAACAACTTGTCATGTTGTTCGAACCCATAGATATAGCCGGTATTAAGATCCCTAACCGTTTTGTCCGATCTGCCACACACGAATGGATGGCAGAGCCCGACGGTACTCCTACCTCACGCATTGGCGACCTGTATGAGGAACTTGCCCGCAATGAAGTAGGGCTTATCATAACCGGATATGCCTATGTTAATCCGAAGGGTAAAAGTGACGATCTGCAACAGGGTATCTATGATGACAGGTTCATAGGGCCCTATAAGGAGATAGTTTCAAGGGTGCATGAACATGGTAGTAAGATAGTCCTGCAAATAGCACATGGGGGACGGCAGACCATGATCACTGCCGATAACCCTTATATGCTGGCGCCTTCTGCGGTCATTGAAACTACAAAAGGCGTGAAACCTGAGGAAATGACCGGGAAAGAAGTGCTGGAAACCATTGAGGATTTTGCGCAGGCTGCCAGGCGTGCAAAGGAAGCGGGATTCGATGGTGTCCAGTTGCATTGTGCACACGGTTTTCTGCTAAGTAATTTTTTATCTCCCTACACCAACAGGCGTAATGACAGGTGGGGTGGTTCCACTGAAAAGAGGACACAGGTGATCCTTGACATTATTTCATGTGCCAGGGAGCTGGCAGGTGAATATTATCCGATCCTGGTCAAACTGAACGTTACTGATGGTTTTAAATCTGGTGCACACAAGCATACACTTGACGCTCCCGAAAGCATAGAGATAGCAAAGATCCTTGCAGACAATGGTGTGTGTGCCATAGAGGTCAGCGGAGGCGTTGCAGAAGCCGGGGAAGAGCTTTTCAGGACAAAGATCGATTCACCAAAAAAGGAAGCATATTACCGGGAATATGCTAAAATGATAAAAGAACAAGTAGATGTGCCCGTGATCCTTGTAGGAGGGATCAGATCGAAACAGGTAATGGAGATGCTGCTTAAGGAAGAGTATGCTGATATGATCTCCCTGTGCAGGCCGTTGATAGCAGAACCTGATCTGGTGATGAAACTAAAAAAAGGAGAGACAGAGATCGCAAAATGTGTTTCTTGTAACCTGTGCTCTGATGAGACCGGGATAAAATGCAATTACAATTTCACAGAGTGAGCACACTCTTTTATGCAGGCTTCCGGGGTACCTGAGCGCAGATTGAGCAAAAGATCAATGAGAAGATCGTGGTCCATTACAACAAGATCTGCCTGACGGAGCTCTTGAGGTTCCAGGTATGTAGGGACCGCTATGCAGCAAAGGCCTGCAGCTTTTGCGGCCTGTACGCCAACAGGAGCGTTCTCTATAACAATGCATTCGTTCTTTTGCATAGCCAGCATCTCTACAGCCTTGAGGTAAGGATCAGGAGCTGGCTTGCCGTTATCAATATCGTCTCCGGTGACTACCACGCTGAAGATCTTCGGATATAAATTATTCAGAACACTGTGCACTATTGGTTTGTCAGCACCGGAAACCACCGCAAGTTCATATCTGTGTTTTAATACTTCGAGGCATTCAGGCATGCCTTCAAAGGCATTCAGTGCAGCTATAACATTGAACTCTTCAATATATTTCTCAACTATTGCTTCAAGATCTAACCTGCCGTTATCAATGCCTGCTTTTTTCAGTAGCAGACGTACAATATCGATAGTCTTTTCTCCTTCCCTTTCATAGATAACCTGCCGGTCCATGTACACACCCATCTGGTCAAAGATGTGCTGCATTGCCTCAACATGGTATGGCATGGAATCCACAAGTACTCCATCCATATCAAATATCAAAGTTTTTAACAACTTCATTCTCCTTTATCTGAGTCCGGACATATGAAGTCATCATTCAGATATGTTTCTTTCCACCCAATAGGAAGCTGCAAAAGACCCTGAAATATTATGCCAGATACTGAACAGAGCACCCGGAAGTGCAGCTGCAGCCGTGAAATGCTTTATTGCAAGGGCAACGCTTAAGCCAGAGTTCTGCATCCCCACTTCTATACCAATGGTCCTTGCCTCGATCTCACTGAGGCCCATCAGCCTGGAAAGGCCATACCCGCTTGCAAGGCCCAGCAGATTATGCACTATGACAACAATTGATATTATGATCCCTGCCGAGATAACAGTGTTTCTGTTCGTGGCCATGATGATAGCTATTATGAATACTATGGTCACCACTGAAAATGCAGGGAAGAAGTGCCGTATATTCCTGATGCGGGTACCGAAAAGCGAATTAATGAATATCCCCAGAACAACAGGCACTATAACGATCTGCAGGATGCTGATGAGCATGCCGTATGTATCCACATCGATGGTCTGGCCTATATAGACCCATGTGAGCAGAGGGGTCATAATAAAGGAGATCAATGTAGAAACTGATGTCAGTACAATAGAAAGTGCGACATCCCCCTTGGCAAGGTAACATATCACATTTGAGGCTGTACCTCCCGGACAGCACCCCAGAAGTACCACCCCTGCTGTAAGCTCAGGGGAAAGAGAAAAGGCCCTGGCAACTAAAAAACCTGCCAGAGGCATCAGAGTATACTGGAGCACCGTTCCGATGATCACCGCTTTAGGTCTTTTGAATACGAGCAGGAAATCCTCAATAGTAAGTGTCATGCCCATTCCGAACATCACCAGCCCCAGCAGAAAAGGGATGGCATCTTTGTATGGCAGGAAGGTCCCGGGATGCAAAAGTGCGATGGCTGAGAGAATGATAGCCCAGAAAGGAAATAAAGAAGTGAACTTTTGCAGCATAATATGCTTCCATTAAGCTTTGAATATATTAATGCATTCAGTTTAGTTAATGCACTAAGCTGTTAAAAACATATCCTCTGTTTGTTATCTTTGCATGATTTTATATTCCTTGGTCCGCAAATATGTGTACCATGAGGCTTGACACCTATCTTGTGGATATGGGTTATTTTAGCTCCAGAGCACGTGCAAAGGATGCCATAATCCGCGGGAATGTGAAGGTTGGAGGAAAGATTGTGACCAAACCTTCCAGGGACGTCAGCACCGATCATTCTGTCGAAGTAGTTGAAGGGCTTGATATGCCCAAGGGATATTTCAAGCTAAAACTCATTCAGGAAGCTTCCGGCATTATCTGTGAAGGGGACAGCGTCCTTGATCTGGGTTCAAGTGCAGGCGGATTTCTGCTCTATGCTTCACAGATAGCAGAAAAAGTGAAAGGTATCGAGTTCAGCACAGACTTTCATGCAGAGCTTGACAGGATAACGCATGAACATGCGAATGTAAGTGTTATGTTCGGAGATGTTTTTACTCTTCCTTTGCAGGAAATATCACCTGATAAAGTGGATGTTATACTAAGCGATATGACCCTGGAGCCTATGGATTCCCTTCTGGCGCTTAAAAGAGTGTTGCCCTTACTCAGAGAAGGTGGAAAACTGCTGCAAGTCATAAAGATACAAAAACGTGAGGCTCGCGAACCCATAATAGCAAAAATAGAGAGTTTCGGAGTTGAAGTTGTTCAGGTCATAGAGCCGCAAAAGCAGGAGATATACGTGATCGCCTGTAAGACCGGAAAACAAAATGAGGTGTGTGGTGTCCGATGAAATATAAGGTGATGGGTGACGGTGATCCTGTAAGGCTTTTCGTTGGGGGTCTGCATGGCAATGAATGGAGGGACACTGCCGACATACTTGAAGGACTTGAACCTCCGGCTGTGGGTTCTCTGGCGACCATACCGGTCGTATGCAAAGAAAAATATGTATCTACCCTGGAAGAGAGTTACTACATGACACTCGGAAAACCAATAATACAGGCTGTGGACGAGCTCAGGCCCAGTATATACATCGAGTTCCATTCATATTCAAAGCAGAACCAAAAGCTGCTGACAGGTGCCGACCGTCTCCACAAGACAGGAGTTCCTGCATATAGTCAGCTTGATAATGATGTACTCCTGGGTTCTGTTTCTCCGGTCATAAGAAGGGAATACTTCCCTGCGGAAGCACTATGTCTTTCTTTTGAGATCCAGAAAGAAAATCCAATATCCAAGGAGTATGGGTCAAAGATCGCTGGAAAAATGAAAGAATGCTTATCAAGAGACCATTTCATTGAGCAGCTCAAAAAAAGGTATCCTGCACAGACCAAAAAAGTAATAGAAGATTACAGGAATTTCTATGGTTTGTAAGTAAGCCTTACAAACCATTCCATTATAATACCCAATCGTTTATCAGTTCATCCCATGTTGTAATTGTGGATGTTGTGCGCAGGGTTGACGTCCTGCATGTCCCTTTCCTGGGCCTTGAGCATATCATCAACACGCAATATCATGGCAGACACTTCTGATGCGGACTTGATGGCCTGTGTCTTCACACGGAGAGGATCAATTACATTGTTCTGCATCATATCCTCTATCTTGCCTGAATACACGTTGATCCCACTGTTCTTGTTCTTTCCGGATTCGGCACGCAACTGCAACAGCATGTTGATCTTGTCCAGACCTGCATTCTCTGCTATTGCCTTTGGTATCTCTTCCATGGCATCGGCAAAGGCATGGATAGCAAGCTGCTCGCGTCCCTCTATTGTAGAAGCATAAGAGCGCAATCCTTGTGCCACCTGCATTTCGGAAGCTCCTCCTCCAGGCACTATTGCCTTATCCTCCAGCACGGATTTCACCACATTAAGGGCATCATCGAATGCACGTTCAATGTTGTCAGTGAGATGTTCACTGCCTGCCTTAATGAGTATGGTAACAGAATTAGACTTCTTGAATCCGGTGATGAGTGTCTTCTCCTCATATTCGGATTCCTGCTCCACCACTTCGGCATATCCAAGGTCTTCAGCAGTGATCTCGTTCATGTTCCTTACGAGCTTGGCGCCTGTGGAAAGAGAAAGCACTGTCATATCCTCATCTTTCAGCCTTCTGCAGGTGTAGATATTATGCCTCATGAAATAATGGACAGCCCCGTCATCGATATTCTTGGAGGAAAGGACCACGTTGGCACCTGTTGCTATGATCTTATCCAGCATCTTATGGAAATTAGCCGTTTCCTGGTCCTTGAAAGCAAACATTTCGTCTATGCTGCCAAGCTGGATCTTTGACTTCGTATTGGTCTTGGCGAACTCTATAGGCATATCCAGAAGTGCGATCTTTGCATTTTCGACTCTTGCAGGAGTGTCGGGATGGAGACGATATTTATTGATGTAAATTCCCTTTATTACCTGCGTGTCTGTGATCTTGCCACCAGCCTCTTTCCTGATAACGATCTTCTCATCTATGTTATACTTGCCGTTTTCCTCTATAGCAAGTACTGCGTCGACACATACCTTTGCCAGGTGGTCTGAAGAAGCTTCGGGAGCTTTTCCTGTGATAGAGGTCTCTGCTATCTTCTCAAGTGTCTTTCTGTCGTCCTTGTCAACTTTTGTGGCAAAGTTCTCCAGGATCTCAATGGCTTTCTGGGCAGCAAGGTTGTATCCTTGGAAGATAACGATCGGGTGAAGGCCCTTATCTAAAAGTTCTCCCGCTTTATCCATCAGACTGCCTGCTACCACAACAGCGCTGGTGGTACCGTCACCTGCAATGTCCTCCTGTGTCTTGGCGACCTCAACGATCATCTTTGCTGTGGGATGTTCTATCTCCATTTCCTTGAGTATAGTGGCACCATCGTTAGTAAGGACAATATCACCGAGGATATTGACCAGCATTTTATCCATGCCCTTTGGTCCTAAGGTGGAACGCACCAGTTTTGCGACCGCCTTGGCGGCGTTAATGTTCATGGAAAGGGCATCTTTACCCTGTGTATGTTCTGTTGTTGGACTAATAATGTAAACTGGCTGACCTCCATATTGTCCTGCCATTTGTACTGACATGCCTTGTTGTGCCATTATTCCGAACCTCCTGAATCCAGATGATGAACTTATTTGAAGTATCTTTTTTACGTATGAATTGAACTAACTGTATATGGTTCTATAAAAACATTTCGACATGGACATATGCGCTTTTATGGTCAAAACATTTAAATCATTAATTCCATTTCTCGGTTATGCTGACCTTCATAGGATTGGGGCTTTTTGACGAGAAAGACATCTCTTTGAAAGGACTTGAAGCTATTGCCCGGGCAAACCGGGTCTATGCAGAGTTCTACACATCCAGGCTTATGGGTACTACTTTGGAGAAAATGGAAGAACTATACAATAAGAAAATAGACGTACTTTCACGAGAAGAGGTGGAGCAATGTCCCAGCTGGCTCGACCATGCCAGAAATGAGGATGTGGTATTCCTTACAGGGGGAGATACGATGGTCTCAACAACTCATGTTGACCTGCGCCTGCGTGCAATGGAAATGGGCATCAGTACAAAACTTGTGCACGGTTCTTCCATATCATCTGCTGTATGCGGACTTACAGGCCTGCAGAACTACAGGTTCGGGAAAGCCGTTACTGTTCCCCATCCATATACCAGCAGCCGGGGAAAGACCGTCATATCGGAAACCCCTTATGATACTGTTCTCCAGAATCTTGAGCATGGCCTGCATACCCTTGTTTTCCTTGATATCGATAAAGAAAAAGGTTATATGACAGTGAACCAGGCACTGGACCTTCTGCTGCAGGTGGAAGCAAAGAGAAGTGTAAAAATACTGCAGGACAGAATAGCTGTAGGTATAGCAAGAGCCGGATCCGACTCCCCGACGGTTGCAGCAGACCACATTCAAACCCTGAAAGACTTCGATCTCGGTGCACCGCTACATATACTGGTAATTCCTGCAGATACGCATTTTGTGGAAGCTGAGGCATTAGTGCAGCTGGCTCATGCGCCTATGTCAATACTGGAAGTTCACAACCAATAATGGTGTATACTATTATAGGGTACAAGTCTATATATCAAAACAACGTAGGACATATTATATTACACATTAAATATATCTTTGTTTGAATTGATATGATCAAATTAATAAGAGAGGGAAAAATGGTTCGAGATGCAGTTGGCGTGATATTCGGAGAAGCTGGTACATCCAGCTTCAGAATATTATTATCGGACAGTACCAGTGTGCATCAGGGAGAATATATAAAAGCCTGGCATGAGATCGATGGCTGGGTGCTTGCACAGGTACTATCCATTACGCGTTCCGGAGATAGTTACACTATCGAGGAAGCAAAGAACGGAAGCCGCAAAGATAAAAGCGGGGACCGGATAATAGCTGATGTGACCGTTATTGGGAAACGTGACGATTCGGGACTGCTAAGATCACCTAGCACTCCTTTCAGTCCCGGAGACCCGATCTACAAGGCGAACAATGAACTTATCTGCAGTTCCCTTGGCCTGTCCGGGAAAGAAATGTTCATAGGCATGCTGGAAGGCACGGACATACCTGTTCATCTCAATGTGAACAGTCTTGTGCAGAAACATTGCAGCATCCTTGCAAAGACAGGAAGCGGCAAGTCCTATACTGCTGGAGTGCTCCTTGAAGAGATGCTGGACCGCAAAGTTCCCCTGCTGATCATCGATCCACATAGTGAATATGCATCATTGAAAGAAGAAGGTGTCATCAGTACAGAAGTTGCAGGAAGGTTCAAGGTATCTCCAAGATCATACGCACAGCATGTTACTGTATACACTCCAGCCAACAAGAGCCTGAATCCAAAAGCTGATGAAGTTTTCAGGCTTAACGGCATGAACCTTACAGCAAAAGAACTGAGTGAGGCTTTTCCTAATAATTTCACCAGCACTCATATAGGCATTCTCTATGAGGCTATTGATAAGATCAAAGCCGAGATGGAAACATACACCCTGGACGAGATCATCTTCGAGGTCAAGAACAATGACAGCAAGGCAAAATGGAATATCATCAGCTTTCTTGAAGAAATAAGGGAAACCGGTATATTGTCCACAAATCCCACATCAATAGAGGATCTCGTTCAGCCAGGAAGGGCTTCCATCATAGATTTCAAAGGTGTGGCTCCGGATATCCAGTCTATGATCGTTGCACGTCTGTGCAGTGCATTGTTCGAGGCCCGAAAGATGAATACTATCCCTCCGGGCATGCTGGTTGTTGAAGAAGCTCATAACTATGCACCGGAAAAAGGTTTCAGCAAGACCTCAAGCTCCGATGTATTGAGGACCATTGCCTCCGAAGGCCGTAAGTTCGGTCTTGGTATGATGGTAATTTCCCAAAGACCTGCACGCGTGGACAAGAACATTCTTTCCCAATGCGGTACGCAGATCATAATGAAAGTAACCAATCCCAACGACCTGAAAGCCATTAGTAAAGGCCTTGAGGGCGTCAGCTCCTATGTAGAGGACGAACTCATGCGGCTGCCACCGGGAGTTGCCATGCTGGTGAGCACAGATATTGAAAGGCCCATCCTCGTGGATATCAGAGTGCGTAAAAGTAAACACGGCGGAGAGTCTGTTAACGTAATGAGAAGTGTTAACCTTAGTTCTGCTCAGGGTGCATCGGCCAGGAAACCTCCTGTGGAGTCTGTACCTATGCAGCCGGTAATGCAAGACCATGTCGAAAGACATAATCTTGGAGAAGAGCACATACCTGTCCAGACAGCCACAACACCTCCTCCCAAAAGAAAGCCTTCACGGGAAGTAAAAACAGAAGAAGAAGGAAGTCTTTTCAAGAAAATATTCGGTGCGAGCAAATAAGGAGGAATAGCTTGCCTGCTGATCTGAATGAAAAGGTTAAAAGATATGAGAACCTACTAAGGCAAGCGCTGGAAAAAGCAGAGTTTGCGCCTATCAGGGATTCGCATATGTATGCAGTCGCAAATGACTTTCATACAATGGCAAGATCATATTATGAGGATGGAATCCACTTTGTACACAGTGGAGACCCTGTGAACGCTCTTATATGTTTCAGTTATGGGCATGCGTGGCTGGATGCCGGAGCACGTCTTGGAGTGTTCGCGGTTGACGATGATCAACTATTCACGATATGAATCCTGAAAAGTGACAAAACTCAATTTCCCGGAGACGAGTATATGTCAAATTATAATGTTGTGCTTGAAGCTGCCTGGTTGGTCAGAGATGTGAACAGTCCGGATGATGCCATAGGAGTGGCGATCTCCGAGGCCGGTAAAAGACTGAACCCAAAACTCGATTTTGTGGAAGTGGATGTTGGCACCACCTTTTGCCCTGCCTGTGAGGAAGCCTTCAGCAGTGTATTCCTTACGGCGAACACTGCAATTGTCGGCCTTGTCCTTGAGATGAAAGTATTCGATGCCGAAAGTGAGGAGCATGCATCAAGGATAGCTAAATCCGTCATTGGAAGGGCATTAAGGGATGTCCCTCTGAAAGTGGTTGATGTTGAAGGGTTCCAGTAAAGAGGAGAGGTAATATGGACCGGACAATATCGGTTGTCGGACATGCAGCCATTGATCTGCTTTTTGATGTGGAGCACATATCCTGCCATAATGAATCTTACCCTATCATCGATTACCATGAATATTTCGGAGGCGGAGCTGCCAATATTGCGGTAGGGATTGCCACTCTTGGCGGTAAAGGTCAGCTTATATCTGCTGTAGGAGAGGACTTTGGAAGTTCCGGATATGAAGATTATCTTAAGTCATTGGGTGTAGACCTCTCTTTACTATATAGGTGCAAAGGTCAGAAAGTTACAAAGGCTTTCGTCTTTACTGACAGAGAACACAATCAGAGCACTTATTTCCACTGGGGTGCATCTGCTCTTCTGAAAGAGCTGGAACCTCCTCAGGTTGATCTTGTGCATCTTGCGACTTCTGAATGCTCCTTTAATGCAAGGATAGCAAAGAAGGCAAACTTTGTGTCCTTTGATCCGGGGCAGGATCTTATAACCTATAACCGCAAGGACCTGGAAACAATTCTGGAACACACGGATATACTTTTCACTAACCGTCATGAGATCAAGAGGGTCTGTGAGATGACCGGCCGTTCCTTCGAGGAACTCAAAGCAAGGATCGGGACCATTGTGGTGACCTATGATTCCCGGGGCAGCAGGATACATACGCAAGATGCACAATATTGCATACCCGTGGTGCCTGTGAAAGCCGTTGATCCCACCGGTGCCGGTGATGCATACAGGGCAGGGTTCCTGTTAGCCTTCACCCGGGGCTACGACATGGAAACCTGCGGCAGGATCGGTGCAACGGTCGCCTCCTTTGCAGTGGAGGTCATCGGCTGCCAGGTGAAGTTGCCTACCTGGGAAATGATGCAGGAAAGATTTGAAGCGCATTTTGGAAAATTACCCAGATAACACCGGGTGCTCAAGATCCTATGCAGGCTGCTGAACGTATCGGCCATCAGCAGCCTTTTGTATTGTTTACCATAGCAACTTTGGGAAATTTAGTTCATACTTCCATCTACCTTGAAACTCTACGTCGTTCTTCAGATCATTCTGAACATACAGATCAATATCTAAGTGAATTCTTTCAGGCATCTTTTATTAAGGATCAAGTGATCTCTTTCACGAATTGTTCTATCCTGGTCCGAATGTCATCTCTTAGAGCTCTTGTTTGTTCCATCTTCTCGCTGTCAGTGCCTGAGAACGATCCAGGGTCCGGGAAGGACCATTTTAACTGAACGAAAGGTTTTGGGAATATCGGACACTCCGTTTCATGGGTCCTGTCGCACACGGTGATCACATAATTGTATAATTTCCCTTCCCTGAAAAGGTTCCAGACCGCCTGGGTCTTCTTTGTGCTGAGATCAAAACCATCCTCTTCCATAGCAGCTATGACCAGCGGGTTCACACTGGTGGGTTCGAGCCTGGCGCTCTCTGCTTCAAATCGTTCACCACCGATCCTTTTTAAATACTCTTCTGCCATCTGGCTTCTGGCACTATTGTGCACGCATACAAAAAGCACTTTGATCTTCTTATCGCTGTGAACCATACTTTTCTGATTGCACTAAGACAATTAAACCTGATCAGTATAGAAACTATAGTCCTACTGATCCTCTATGTATCTATATATCTGAGGCCATTAAGTGAATTAGTTATTTCTTAACTCTATGAAGAACGATAATAACCAAGGCCTAAATTTCCAATATATCAGCATTGTCAGGAATTGCCGGAACATAGTTGTAATCCCCTTTATTCCCAAGGTTCCTGCTCCGTTAGTATCAATATGTTGCTGTATGGGAAAGATCCTGGCCTGTACACTCTTCCGCTGGCCGGGGAAAAGCTCCTCACTTCTTTCGAGGAGGTATTTTTCAGCTATGTCCTTAAGGAAAAGACGCACTTCCTGTACATACTGTATGGCAGGAAGAAAAAGTTCATCCCACCCTTTCTCTGGTATCGATATTGATACTTCTTCCGGTAACATTGAAAGGTACCATCCTGTTAAGAGGAGAATTACCCGGCATTTTAGGAATAATTATATATCTGTTGATCTTGCTGCCCACATACTCTGTTCTGAACTGGATTATGCCATCTGCCATGGCTCTGATGGTCCTCTCTGCACGGTCAGTGAGAATCCCCATATCCGACAGCAGCAGAAAAGTCGTTTTGTTTTCCCTGCTCATGGTCACAAAAGAGTTCAATGTCTCTTTGATAGTGCTTGTATCTTCATCCATGAAAAGATATGAAAAAGTGTCAATTATACAGATATCTGCATCCCGGATATTCCTTAGTGCCGCATCCGGCATCATATGCACATCGGTACACATCTTTCCATCTTTCCGGCATATATCCAGCAGGGAATGCAGGTCATTAAAGCCTCCTAACACTACAAAATTGCTATTTTCATCATAGGATGCTGAAAGTGAGAGCTTGCTTCTAACCTCTTCACCGGAACGTGCAGTTGACAGATATACTATCATTCTCATGTCTTTAAGCAGTTCCTGAGCTACCATTTGCACAAAAATGCTCTTTACATCACCTATATCTTCCTCGACAAACAGTACCACATTACCAGGTATGTCACCTAATCCAAGATTTGCAAGCATTGATATTATACAAGTAAAGCATGCTACTTAAACCGTGTTATCCTATCCTGCAGGCATCATTCATCTGTACCGGCCGTTTTCTTCATGTTACAGGCAAGGAAGGCATATACTGTGTGTTCCATTAAAACTAAAGAGAGTTGTTTAACTACTTGGCATCATTATATGCCATAAAGAACTGTTTTTATTCAGTACTTTTAAGGAAATTGTTTTCTATCCAGATCTTTCAGGTCATAAATTGAACTGATATATAGATAATGCCATGTTGTGACAAAAACTTTTTATATCTGAACACCTCTTGTTATCATAATGATGATGAGATAGGTGGGCTTCATGCCTCAGTTAAGGATCTACCGGATGAAACAATGATAGCCAAAGTCGTCCAGAGAAATAACCCCAAAAGATCAACGGATTCCCTTTATTCGGCTATTACAGGCATTGACCTGCGATTCTGGAAAAGATCACATCGCTCCTTTCCCCCATACGATCCACTGATGCATGGCCCTCTTATTGAATATTCTGTTCCTGATGGATATACGGAAATTGAACGGTACTGGGTCAACGAACCCTACTCATTCATATCCATTCTCAAAAAAAAAGATGTTAACTAT
>NZ_JBFXHJ010000062.1:0-12754 GCF_050177135.1 Methanomethylovorans sp. | reverse complement strand
CTGCCTGCAGCAATTCCTCTTCTTATGAACTCAGGGTCTTTGCCTTCGATCTTGGCTACGGTCTTCATCTCTTCTGTGATCTTTCCATTCTTTGCATCTGTTACTATTGTCATGATCGATACCTCGATGGTTACTATATCCTACAAAGTACAGCTCTTATATAAGACTTTTTAAAAAATTAACTTTTGTTTAAATCAAGCTGACTTTACTTGATTCTATTCAAAATTCTCTATATGTATCAACTTGTTCATTTTCAGCATCTATGAAGCGTTTTAAACTTGTAAGTTCGTTTACTGTCACGATATGCAAGTAAAATTAGAATAGTATAAAAAACAAATCAAGTTGATTTGATGTGCTATCAAGTAAAAATGACTGTTTGGAAAGAAAAATCCGTTCAATGAACATCATTGCTTGCCTGACTTGTTCCTTTGTCGCAGCACACGCATGATCTCCATATGCATCGAAACCATAAGATCGCTTAGCATACCCAAAACGAACATCTGAAAACCAGACATGATCAGCAAAGCTGTAAGAACGGTCATAGGTATACGTGTGATACCTTTGAACCATTGATCGACCACGTAAGTACCTGTTACAAGGCCTGAAAGAATAAATATAGTTCCGATTATGCCAAAATAGAACATAGGGTTGTGAAACCTGGCTAAAAGGTATATTGTTTTACCTATCCTGAAACCATCTTTAAGAGGATTGAGCTTGGTTGCCGCATCGGACTTGCGGGAAAGATAAGTTATTGGCACTACCTCTATGGCATGGTCAAGTTTAATGCTCTGTATGGTCATTTCTGACTCAACTTCAAATCCCGTTTCTTTCAGAGCAAAAGATTTGTAAACATCCCGGGTGAAAGCCCGATACCCGGTCAATATATCAGTGAGATGTTGCCGGTATGCCATACTGAACAAGCTATTAATGAGTTTGTTGCCAATCAGATTAAGACCTGGGAAGGCTCCCTTTTCGAAGTTGTCCAGTCTGTTCCCTATCACATGCTCTGCACGGCCCTCTAACAGAGGAGCCAGCATTGCATGCACATCAGAAGCAAGATAAGTGCCATCCCCATCCAGCATTACGAGATATTCATTATCCAGTGTTTCAAAGGCCTCTTGGACAGCCTGACCTTTACCTTTTCCCTTCTGTAAGACGACGCTGGCACCTTCAGTTTCTGCAAGTTCCCTGGTCTTGTCGGTACTATGTCCATCTATGACAATTATGTTATTGAATCCTTCAGATCTGAAATCCCTTATTAGCTGAGCTATTGTGGCTCCTTCGTTAAGTGTGGGAATAAGTATACAGACGTCTTTTTCCTGCAAGATGCTACCCTTTAGAGAAGTCCCATACTATCAAGCTGCTGTTTAACTACTTCAACGCCTTCCCCACAGTTCTCAGGTGTTTTCCCGCCAGTTACCACAAGCTTTCCTGAACTGAAAATAAGAACAACTACTTTTGGTTTATCGATACGATATACAAGTCCGGGGAATTGCTCAGGTTCGTATTCTATGTTCTCAAGACCAAGCCCTATAGCTATTGCATTAAGGTTAAGCACAGCGTGAAGATCTGCAGATGCTACAATATTCTGTACGGTGATCTCTGGTTCTTTTATGGTTTTTATACCGATCTCATTGAGCTTTTTGGCCATGTTGCTTATTACTGTATGGACATCAGCCACGTTCTTTGCGCCGGTACACACAACCTTTCCGGAAGTAAAGACCAGGAATGCAGCCTTGGGTTCAGAGACCCGGTATACCAGACCAGGGAATTTCTGTTTGTTGTATTCAGCACCTTCGAATTCTGCCTCGATCTTTGTTAGATCAAACTCATCGGCAAGTTTTGTAGAGGCAACCACATTCTCGATCTTAATATTGTATTCGGTCATTGAAAATCCTCAGTATTTAAGCATGGTTTATATCCATAATTCCTTATATAAACTAATAGCTTGATATTTATATACGTATTTAAACTCACCGGGTGTAAAAAATGAAAATTACGTTCTTGTAAGATGATATTTAATACGTTTCATAAAGCAGAATCATCTGTTTTTAACATAGGGAAGGCAAAAGTATGGACATTAGCCAAGAAGGGGAAACTAAAAACGGTATCCCTGTTCTTTATGCTATAACGAGAAGCAAATGGCGCGAATGGCTGGAAGAAAATTGCTGGTCTGAGAACTCAATATGGTTAATAATTTACAAAAAGAAGAGTAAAACACCAAGTATTGGTTTTCTTGAAGCAATAGAAGAAGCAATTTGTTTTGGCTGGGTTGATAGCAAGGCGGTCAAAAGGGACAATGACAGTTTCTATTTATTTTTTACACCGCGTAATCCAAAGAGTACATGGGGCAAAGCCAATAGAGAGCGGGCAGAGAAAATGATCAAAATGGGTTTAATGACACAAAGAGGACAAGAGGTTATTGATCTTGCTAAAAAGATGGGAACATGGGAAGCATTAATTGAAGCTCAGAACCTGGTTATCCCGGATGATCTACAGAAATTATTTGATAAAAATGAGATAGCATTTAAAAATTTTATTTCTTTTTCCCCTTCATCAAAAAGGGTCATCCTTGAATGGATCTCAAAAGCTAAAAAACCAGAAACAAGAGACAGAAGAATCTTAAAGACAGTTGAACTTGCGGCGAATAACATTAAAGCATATCATTATTGATACCGTTTCAGATCAAAATAGTACTCCATCTATTGAATAAATGAAATCAATCAGAAGATTCTTTTTCCAGGGCTTTCAATCCATCTATGATAGCATCGTATTTTCTGCAAATCCTTTCTATAAGGTCTGCCTCCACGCTTCCGTGAGTTGGGACAAGTATGTCAGCCCCTTCGCTTACTTGCACATCATTGCTCGACAGTCCATAATCAGGAGCGATCACAACGCCTTCTGCAGATACTCCTAGTTTCAGGTCATTAATGATCCTGGCCACCATATCAGTTGCCGGCTTAACTTTCTTATCTATCAGAAGAGCTTTTGAAGCATACTTTTCCTTGAGTTCCCTCAGGTTTGACAGGGTAAGTTCTACTTTCTGGGAACTCCCTATATTTTCCAGCGCTTTCACTGCCTGAATAAGGTCATCGAAAGTAGTGGAACCGACCTCGATGATCTCTCCATCATAGTACCTGCTTACCTTTTCCAGATATCCCCGGGATATCACAAGTTTAGAAACATCTGCAAGTTCTTCTATTTCTTCCTCTGTAGGATCATAGGCATTGATCACTTTATAATCCTCTATGCCACAAAATATTGCCAGGGATTGGTACATAGGGGTGAATGCCACAACCTTGCATCCAAGCCATTTATTGAGTCCCTTGTCACCGCTCTGCTGGCGGGAAAGCTCAATGATCTTCTGTTTGATAGCTTCCGGATCGTTCGAACTCAATCCGAAATAATCGGCGAAAAGTGGAGTTGTCTGCAGCTTTTTTGTTCTGCCGTAAGGCAGGGACATGATAAGACCACGGTCTGTAAGTTCTCTTATGTGATCATACACTGTGTTTCCCCTCATATCCACCAGATCAGATTGCACAACAGGCTGATGATACGCTATCATTGCAAGAGTGCGCAGCATAGGAGCGCTCAGTTCCTTGGGAGCTACTGGTCTTACAAGGTCTGTAAACATGGGTTTTACCTGCATAACATAACGCTGTCCCAGGTCTATTATCTCTATGCCGGATTCCCTCGCTGAGTACTCTTTCATGAGTGTTCCAACTACTGCAACAGCTTTGTTTGCAGGCTTGCCTATGATCTTTCCCAAGGTCTGGGCATCCAGTGCCCCACCGGCAGCAAAAAGTGCTGCTTCAATAGTTTCCTTCTCATTCATTCCCTGTCATAACCTCGCTGGGACTATCATCAGAAATATGTGAGGGATATATGAAAAGCTCTCCAAACAGCTCATCCTGCTGAAGCCATATTTTCTTCTCAGTAGCAAGGAAAAGCAGGGAAACGTAGGTCATTATGTTCTCTGACCTTTCTTCACCCATCAATTCTGAGAACACAACAGACCCATGTTCTTCAAAAACAGAATCAAGCACATGGTTAAGTCTGGAAACACGTCCAAGGATATCTTCTTCATGGGCTATGCCCAGAACCTCATCAGTGGTTACAGCAACTCTTTCTTCAAGTTTGCGGAGCAGTTTCTTTTCCTTTTTCCTGTGTTCCACTCTTTCAGCTTTCTTCAGTTCAGCTATAAGTTCCTGCAGCGTCACAGGTCTTGTGGCAATCCTTCTCACAGGCAGCTTCGGTACCGGATAATCATCAACTTCAAAGAAGTCCATGCTGTCGTCGAAAATATCAGCTTCTTCCGGCTCATCCATGTCTACCCAGTTAGACTTCATACGTAAGAGTATGGAAGCATAAAGCAGTGTCCTCCCTGAGATGCGCAGGTCCATCATCTGTATGTCTTCTATGCGCGCCAGGAATTTGTCGGTAACACTGACAATATCAATATCCCATGGATCAATCTCTCCATTTTTGGCGAGATTTACCAATATCTCTACGGGCTCGTTCATTACATCATCAGAAAACTCAAGCAGGTTCTCATCAACTCCCAGAGTGCGCAGTGTATCCAGGAATTCAGGATCAATAGCCCCGGGTAGCAAAGTATGGCTTTCTGAAAGAGGTTCGACTACAGTTATTGTCTCAATTTCCTCTATAATACTACTCATCTGAACTTCACACCCGTTATGCTTGTAATGTTGTTCTCCTGCATTGCAACACCTATAGTCCTTGAAGCTGCTTCTATCATTGGTTTTCTCAGGGAAACAACAATGAACTGGGCATTTTCCACAGACTTTCTGACCCTTTCAGCCACTCTGGCAGCATTGGCTCCATCCAGGAACATATCGATCTCATCAAAAGCATAGAATGGTGCTGGCCTGTATTTCTGAATAGCGAACACAAATGACAATGCGGTAAGGCTTTTCTCACCGCCTGACATAGCTTCAAGGCGTTGCAAGGTTTTTTCCTTGGGCTGGGCCCTCAAAGTAAGACCACCGTTGAAAGGATCCTCAGGATCATCCAGCACAAGTTCTCCAATACCATCTGAAAGTTCATTGAATATCTCGTGGAAAGCAGTATTTATCCCATTATATGTTTCCATAAAGGCACCTTTTTTAAGGACTTCATATTGCTTGATCCTCTCCAGGATCTGTTCCCTTTCATTGAACAAAGTGTCCCTTCTTGACCTGAGATCTTCCAGCCTTGCCTCTACTTCATTGAATTCATCTATGGCCCTCATATTGACAGGTTCCAGACGTTCCATTGCCTTCTCAATGGAGGCTATCCTGGTACGTACAGCCTCAGATCCTGGAACATCATCTGTTTCCTCGATGCCTCTTTGTGTCAGTTCTGTTGTCAGTTCTGTTATCTGTTCCACAAGAGCCGCCTGAGTGGCTTCCATAGCCATCAGTTGTCTGTTACCTTCATCAAACCTTGTCCTTGAGGACTCGAACTGTTTCCTGGAAAGACCATACTCGTTCTGCATGCCAAGACGCTGCTGTTGCATGTCCTTTAGCTCATTAACAAGCTCTGATTCACGAGCCTGCTTCTGGGTAAGCACTACCTCAAGTTCCTTGATCTTTACTGTAAGCTCATCCACGCGTTGCTTGTGATTTGTTTTCTTTTCATCCAGGGACTTTATGATATCTCTGTTCTCCTCTATCCTGCCAGTAGCATATTCCCTGTCAAGGTTAAAGGCATTGATCTGTGCTTCAATGTCACGGATACGCCCTTCCAGACGCCTCATCTCTTCATCAATGCTCTCTGCCTGTCTGTTCAGTTCAGGCACCTCAGATCCTGCAAGCTCACCTTCCAGTTCAGAGATCTTCTCTTCAAGTGAACCGGCATGTTCATCCTTTTCTTTTTTCTGAGCAGTTACAGCCTCCATCTCTGTTCTCAGTTGCTTGCGAGTTTCTTCGATCTCAGCAAGTTCAGCATTCTTTGCTGCCAGCACCTGCGCCAGACGCTCTCCTCTGCTAGCGATCTCCTCTAGCTGCATTTCTTTACGGGAGATCTCTTTGTCATGCTCATTTATCTCCCTGTTCACATCAGCAATATGGCCTTCCACAGCATCCAGTTTTTTGATAGCTGCACTGCGTCTTGAATCGAATTCGGTGATCTTCTCTGCGACTTTGATCAGTTTATCTTTTTCTGAGGTGGCGAAGGACAGTCCGGAACTCTGCGCCGAACCTCCGACCATAGCACCGCTCTTCTCGATAAGCTCTCCCTCCAGGGTTACCATTCTCAGACCACCCATAAGCCTGCGGGCATTCTGTAATGTATCTACCACAAGAGTGTCCCTGAAAATATACCAGAAGGCAGACTCGAACCTCGGTTCGAAGTCCACAAGGTCTATCGCATAGCCGATGACCCCATTCCTGTCGCTGAGATCTTTGTAAGGCCTTCGCTCTTCCATTTTGTTAAGAGGAAGGAACGTAGCCCTGCCAGCCTGTCTGCGTTTAAGGAAGTCTATAGCTCTGGCAGCATCTTCATCAGTGTCCACCACTACTGCCTGCATCTTTCCGCCGGCAGCTATGCCAAGGGCAGTTGCATACTTCTGATCAACACTTCCAAGCTCAGCGATGGTACCATATATTCCGGGAAGCCCATGATGCTTCTTTTCATTGATTATCATGTCCACAGCTTTAGAATATTTGCTGTGGTCCTCGGCGGCTCTTACTCTGGCCTCGATACGGGCATAGTCATCATGGTATTTACGTAGTGATTCTTCGATATCTTTTACCACTCCTTTGAGCTGGGAGCGGTTGCTTTCAAGGTCGTCTATATCCTTTGTGAGCGAACTTATTTTCTCATTGAGCTTCTCAATATCATATTTTACAGAACCGATATCACTGTCTGAAGAAGCAGCCTTTGAACGGGCATCTTCCATCTCGCTCTCAATATCCCTTACCTCAGCTGATTTGCGCCTCAGGGCATCCAATAGCCTGTCTTCCTGGCGCATGAGCTCATTTTTCTCATTTCTAGTGTTCTCAAGACTGTTCTTAAGCTGGGTAAGTTCATCCCGTGTCTTGGCAAACTTTGCATCCACATCGGATATCCGGCTCTGCAGTATCATTCTCTGAGTCCGCTTTTCCGAATGTTCTGCCCTGATACCTTCAAGACGTGCTTTTTCTTCGTTTATTTTTGCATCCAGGTCAGATACCTTGCCTTTGATCTCATCTATCTCTACAAAGGCTTTCCTCCTTCTGGAATCCACATCTTCCAGTTCCCTGTCTGCAAGTTCTATACTGTCCTTACACCGTGAGATCTCACCGCGTGTAGACTCTATATCTTTCTTTATCTGGATCTGCTCATCTTCTCCCATCCGCTGTATCTGGAGAGTGAGCTCTTCAAGTGACTTTTCCAGTTCTTCCATCCGCTGGCGTCTTTCTTCAAGGCTAGCTTCCAGCTCTTTCATGGAAGATCTGCGTGATTCCATGTCAGCATCAATTGATACCAGTTCCTTCTTCGCATCCTTGAGCCTTGCAAGGAGCATGAAGCCTTCAAATTTTGTTTTTTCTTCTTTCAATGCCTGGTATTTGAGTGCCTGGTCTCTTTCCCCTTTAAGTTTTTCGAGCTGAGCAGCAACTTCTTCCAGAATGATATCGACCCTTTCAACCCTTTCCCGGACGATCTCAAGCTCGCTGAGAGCTCTTTCCTTTTTGTTGTCGAACTCGGCAACTCCTGCAATTTCATCGATGATCTTGCGCCTTTCAACAGGAGTCATGGTGATTATGCGGGTTACGTCACCCTGCATTACTACATTATAGCCTTCAGGTGTCACCCTGGCCTTTGCAAGATAATTATGCACATCTGCAAGGCTCACAGCTTTACCATTGAAGTAGAAATAACTGTAATATCCGGTATCAGTTTCCCTTATTTTCCTGGTGATGGCAACTTCATCAGTATCCACAGGCATCTCTCTGTCTGTGTTATCGAATTTGATGGTCACCTGTGCAAAATCAGGCTTTTTTGCCTTCTCACCGTTATAGATAAGGTCTGTGAGCTTCTCAGCCCTAAGAGTGCGTGAGCTGGAAAGGCCCAGCACAAAAAGTATACCGTCAATTATATTGGATTTACCACTGCCGTTTGGGCCTGATATTGTGGTGAAATCATCATAGAATGGTATCTTCACTTTTTTCCCGAAGGACTTGAAGTTAATGAACTCGATTTCCTTTATGTACACGTGGATCCTCTGTGTTTAAATCCTTTCTCTGAAAGGTGGTCATTTCCTGCGGGTGACAGTTACGACCGCATCTTCATCATCACGTGTCTCTACGCTTTCGTAGTCCGTCTCTGACCTCTTCCTGGAAACATTGTCTCTGGCAACGATGAACTCACCACTGGATGTTGGGGGAACGTTCTTCTCTTTCCTTCTGAAACTGCGTGCGTCATCACTTTCTGCTATGATATATTCAGTCTTTTTTTCTTCAGCTTCAGGTTTTTTCATTTGGGAAGGTTCTGGTTGTGCATCCCTTATGTAAAAGCGCTGGTTCATTGAAGCTGTCTGCCCGATCGGTCCCCGCGGCAGGTCATTGGGCCTGATTGAAAAGGATGGAGGTTTCGCAGGTGACTGAGGGGGCCTGGGAACTTCAGGTTGTGGCACTGTCTTCTTTTTTTCATCCCTTAATATCCTTGTCTCTGTCTCTCTTGCTACTGTTGTTTCTCTTGTAGCAACAGGGGCAGGAGGTTGCAACGATGTTGAACTATCCTGTTCTCTCCTTTCAAGTGCCGACTTTTTGAATGAGCGGATCAATGATTTTTGATCTAACAATTCATCCATAACGCCATTGAGATTATTGGCCAGTTCCTGGATCCTGTTCTCAACTTTTGAAAGACGATTATTGATATCAAGATCATTTTTGAATTCACTACGAAGCTCTGTCAGGATGGAGTCCCTGAGAGACCTTTTGATCTCATCTATCTCTGTTTCTTTTTCCCTTAGTTGCCTTTCAAGCCTTTCAATGATGAAATCCCTATTCTCACCATTCATGTGATACCTCGCAAGACCATTCTATCCCTTCTGTGGCGAATTATATGACAAAAGTATAATATAACTTATGGTTCATTTTATATAAATATGCTTATAAATACTCTCGCTTAGCGCGCTGTTATTGAGGAAGTATTTGTGATCGGATCTTTTTCCACATAGAACAAGTGATCTGCAGAATCGATAAGTGCTTCATCATGTGAAACAATAATTATCTGGACCACACCGAAATCTCTCATGCGGTCTATGAGCCTGATGAGCTGTTGCACATGTCCCCTGTCAAGGAATACAGTCGGTTCATCCATTATCAAAGGAGGAAGGGTTGAACCCTTTGCGGGCCCGTTCATTGCCATGGACAATAATCTGTAGATGGCACATCGCAATACCAGATTGAAGATCGCTCTTTCTCCACCACTAAGTAACTTTGGTTCCAGAGGAGTACCATCCTTTCCGAAGATTGTCAGATTATACTCAGGATCGAGCTGCACATGAGAATATGCGTTGTTCGAATACATGAATCCGAATATCTCATTTATAAGAGCATCAAGAGCACCTACATTGCGGGACCGAAGCTCCGCTCTGATGCGCATGTACATACTCTCAAGTTCTTCTGCATCCCTGTACACTGCACCAAGAAAATCTGATCTGTGCTGAAGGGAGCGCAACTCCTGTTGCAGGCGGGAAAGCCTTTCTATTTCCTTTTCTGCCATTCCTGTTTGCTTCATCACTTCAGTCTTTCTCTCTTCCAGCTTCCTGATATCGTCTTCGATATTCCTGAGAGCTTCTTCATACTGCTGCAACAGGGATCTAAGTGATTCTGCATCTATCCCTCCCATCCTTTTGTCGATCTCTGATAACCGTTGTTTTCCATCCTTGATCTGCTGTTCCAGCAGTCCAATCTTTTCCTGTTCACTGTGTATCCGTTCTTCCAGCTTCTCTATATCCTTTACCTTAGATTCACTTTCTATAAACTTTTGTTGTGCTTTTTTTGCAAGATCAAGCTTTTCCAGAGCTTCAGCATGCTTTTTAACAGAGACAGAAACAGATTCCTGCAGCAACTGTCCCTGTTCCTTCAGTTGTGCAACTGCTGTTTCCATTTCTTGTTTATGGGAAACAGCTTCATTTGATCTCTTACTGTCATAATCTATTCTTGAAGCATGGTCTTGAAGCATTTTCTCAGACATATTTATTATCTCATTTGATGATCTGATACGATTATCACAATCCTCCATCTTCTTGGAAACTGCTTTTACCTGCTTTAGTTGTTCCATCTTCAGGCCAAATTCTTCTTCTTTCTTACTGATAGCAGCCAGTTCATCTTCCAAAGAAGCCAAATGTTCCTCATCAGATTGGATCGTTTCATGCATTGCAGAGCCATGCAGATCCTGGCCACAGGTAGGGCACTTGCCTTGATCCATAAGTTGTTTACTTTTCTTTATACGCTTGCTGATCTCTTCTTTTCGGGCGAACAATTTCATTTTGTCTCCGTGCAAACTCTTTTGTTGGGTTTGTACGAGTTCTATTATGTCTTCAAGTCCTGATAATTTCTTAGGAGTAAAACCAAGGGACTCTATTTCTCCTGCCATGTGTAATTTTTCCGCTTGCGTATCTTTAAGTGAAACTTTTAGCTTTTCAATTTGTACAGCCACATCTTCCTTCTTCTTCAGGTTGCTTTTAAGAGAGAGATCTATATCCTTTATCTGGCTGGAAAGCTGCTGTAAATTCCTATCTGCATTTTCAATTTTTTGCGTATGCAAGGCTTTTTTTTGCTCGGCATCGTTAAGCTTGTTTCGTTGTACAAGCTCCTGCTTTTCAGCATGCACAAGCATTTGCTCTACTTCTCCATCCCATTCCATTTGTTCCTTGATACTGGAAACACTTTGTTTGAGTTCATTTATATGTGAGCGTAGAGATTGAATAGAAGAAGTACTGTTGTTAATACTCTCAAATGCTTCTGTTTTTTTATTATTGAAACCCAGTATCTGGGTGCTGATCGACTTTTTTTGAAGTGTAAGTTGTTCATATTCTCCAAGCTTTGAACGCAACTCATCGATGCCTGACCTTGCTTTATCTCTTTTTTTAATGACATTAGCATGATGTTCCTTAATCTGTGAGGCTTCGGTCAGCAAGCGGTTCAAGCTGCCAACAGGATCCTTACTTTCGATCTCTGCTGTTTCGTTCTTTACTTCCTTTATCCGCCTTTCTGTATCCCGCTGATGTCTTCCCACTCCTATCCTGGCACTTCCGGCACGTTCTCTGTAATCTTCAAGTTTTCCGATCTGCAGAAGGTCATCTATCATCTTCTGCCTGTCCGCAGGTTTTGCATTAATAAGTACATCTATCTCGCCCTGCCTTATGTACACGCAGTTCCTGAAAGCTTCTTCATCCATTCTAAGGAGCGAAAGAATGCTGTCGTAAGTGCGTTTTGCCTGGTCTGTGAATATCTGCCCGTTGACCTTCAGCACTGAACGGGTATTTGAGGCTCTCCCAGATTCAGGATCATTACGAAATACCTGTTCCATAGAGTAAACATTACCATTTTGCTCAAATTCCAATAAAATAGATGCCTTTGTGGCTCCCTTTCGCACAATATCGGTGATAGTGAAATCTTTTGTGAGGGTCCTGCTTCCAAAAAGACCTGTGAAGCAAGCTTCCAGCAGGCTGGACTTACCACTGCCATTAACCCCTGAAACAACAGTGACCCCATTCTTAAAATGAATATCAAGGTCTTGATAACTGCGGATATTCTCAACTTTCAGGTATTTAAGCATCAAAGGTAATCACCCAGATTGTACTGTTTTGGCTTTGCATGAGCAGATGCCTTTTGTTTCTTTTCTGGATGCTTTTCATTCTCTGTTTCTGTTGCAACTATATCTGGCTCTTTTTCTGGTTCAGGGACCTTGTCCTCGGTAATGTTGATCTCAGATCTTTCAGTTTCTATTATAGTTATTTCAGGGGGCAAAGAAAGAGTTGCCTTTTTCCCGGTTTCAGATACAGGTAACGATGTTTTTTCCTGGATACATGTCAATGGTATTGGTTTTGAAAAGTCCATTATCTCCAGAAGAGTACTAAGACGGTTTTCTGCCTCATCGCTAACCTTTGTTTTGGGAAGGGATAGGTCTCTGACGATCTCGTCCATGAGCAGCCCACCCTCTGAAAGATTCATTTTTTTGATCTCGTCTTTTATCGCCTCATCTGGATCATAGAAGGAAATGGAAACAGATTGTCCAAGAAGATCTTCAGTGACTTTCCTCAGGTCCCTTACCCCTGGAACGAGTACATTACGTGAAAGTAGCATCTCTTCTATCTCAGCATAGGAGATCGACACGCTGTCATCATCGCCGGTTATTTCTACGAACACCACTTTCCCTTCCACGTCCTGTTCTTTCACGGCAGACAATATGTCCTCGTATATCTTTGCAGGATCCCTTATTGTCACTGGTATCCTCAAGAATTCCCGTGTACGAATAGTCCGTCTGCTGATATCGATGCCCTTTTCGGAAACGGTAATTATGTTGTAAGATCGATCCTCTTTTTCTGCAAGACTATTGCGCTCGGTGCTGCCACAGTATGTTACCCACGTATCACCCACGGTGATCTTCTCATACTTGTGATAATCTCCCAGTAGCATCACATCCACATGGAAAGGCATAGATCCTATCACCGAAGCACAGTCCCACTCACCAATAGTAATGGGATTCATTAGCTGATGCATTACAAGTACATTATATGAAGAGTCCAGAGGTTCTTCAA
>NZ_JBFXHJ010000061.1:0-12799 GCF_050177135.1 Methanomethylovorans sp. | reverse complement strand
GATAATGAGACCTACCATCGAGGAAATTTCACAAGAGTATGCGGGAAAGGCTACTGTGATGTACATTGATACGAGGGAAAATCCCAAAGTAGCTACAGGTTTTAATGTGTATTCTGTGCCTGACATGTTCGTTATAGTGAATAGTAGTTCAGAAGGCTATCTCTATATGACTTATGATGGGAACATTACCAGGAACAGGGACAATGCCAGATTCATCGGGGTAACTGAAAAAGGCACTCTTACTAAAACTTTGGACCTGGCCATTGCATTAAGGAATAATAAGTAAAAGGAACAGGCAAAAGAAGATATGGTCTTTACAGATGTTGATCCTCTGGCTGTGTTACTCGCAGGCATAGTAAGTGTACTTTCACCCTGCACACTTCCGTTACTACCTGCAATATTGGCCTTTTCTACAAAGGAAGGGAAATACCGACCTGTTGCAGTTGTGGTCGGATTAGCCTTTTCCTTTACTGCAATGGGCGTTATCACATCTGCCTTCGGAGCTTTGCTGATAGGCTATATTCCTTATTTGCATCTCGCAGCCTCTATTACAATCATTGTTTTTGGCATTGTCATGTTATTTGATCTCCAGGTCTTTAATAGGTTATCTACCGTCACAAGTAAGGTCCATAATTCTAAGAAGCAAGGACTATTGGGTGGTATCCTGCTTGGGCTCTCTCTTGGCATCATCTGGATACCATGTATCGGCCCATTACTGGGAAGTGTATTGGTGCTGGTGGCCATGCGGGGCAGTCTGGCTTATGGTGCAACATTGCTGTTCATATACTCGATCGGTTTTGCAGTGCCCATGCTGATCATAGCATATTCTGCAAATGTTTCCTCTATGAGATTGAGAGCCATTGCTCGCTATGACTTTATAGTCAAAAAGATAGCGGGCATTTTACTGATACTTACAGGATCATGGATGGCATACACCAGCCAAATAACTACACTTTTCCAGGTTTAAAAAACAAGATCAATAAAGTGGATGCGGGGAATATTATTCCTCGCATTCATCTTTTGAATTGGCGATCGCCACAAGTTCGTTGACGCAGGCAACGGCAATGGGGGTTCCTCCCCTGGTGCCGATACATGTAATAGAAGATATGTCTGTGTCCCTGACGACTTCCTTGGACTCTGCAGCATTCACAAAGCCTACCGGGGTTGCTATAACAAGAGCGGGCCTTATGCCATGCTCCACCATACGGCACACTGCAAGTGCTGCGGAAGGTGCATTGCCTATAGCAACGATGGAACCTTCCAGCCTGTCCCTGCATGCAAGGAAACCGGCTGCAGTCCTTGTGATGCCGAACTTCTTAGCGATGGCGGCGTCCTTGTCCTCATCCATCACGCAGATGACATCGGACTTGTGTCCCATCTTAGTTATCCCGTATTTTACCATGTTGATGTCCACGAATATGGGGGCACCTTTCTTCAGGGCTTCCACGCCTGCCTTTACAGGATCTTTGTTGAAATGCATAAGATATGCCATGGAAAGATCCCCCACTGCAACCATGCAGCGCTGACGTATCCTGTCCTCAATGGTCCTGTCTCCAACTATCTGCTTGGCAAGATTGCGGCTTGTCATATAGATAGCCTTTGCCTCATCGGTCTGAGCGCCGAGGTCGGTGCAGATGTCTATAAGTGTGGGATCCATTTTTGTTGTGAACTCCACAAGCTCTTCAAGTGCCGGCGAACCTGCCTTCTTTTTGCTTTTAGTA
The DNA here is from genome assembly GCF_050177135.1 of Methanomethylovorans sp. NCBI lineage: Archaea > Methanobacteriati > Methanobacteriota > Methanomicrobia > Methanosarcinales > Methanosarcinaceae > Methanomethylovorans > Methanomethylovorans sp. The sequence goes on along the minus strand of NZ_JBFXHJ010000061.1, from coordinate 11,078 downwards.
GTCATACTTTCTCTGATACCCCCTTGGAGTGATGATCCTTTCCCCGTTATTACTCTTCCATATCCTGGACTCGTTGTTAGCTATCAGGATAGTGGTGCTCATGTCCACCCAGTCGTTATAGTTCATAACCTCATCCAGCGTGGTAACAACATAGTCCTGGTCAGTGGTCCTTAATGCATTCTTTACAAGGCCGACTGGTACTGAACCATTCTTGTATTTTTTTATTATGTCTATAGCCTGGGAGAAATTAGACTTGCGCTGCCTGCTTTTTGGATTGTAGAGAGATATCACGAAATCTGCAGAAGCCGCTGCATGCAGTCTTTTTTCGATGACTTCCCAGGGTGTGAGCAGGTCACTTAAACTGATGACAGCAAAATCATTTACTATAGGAGCACCCAGTACGCTTGCTGCTGCGGTGATGGCGGTGACGCCCGGAAGTACTTCAATATCAACATCAAGGCCTTCATGTTCCGCGACCTCCAGTACCAGTCCGGCCATACCATAAATATTGGCATCTCCGCCACTGATCATGGATACCACCTTGTCCTTGGCCAGTTGCACTGCCTTGACAGCCCGGTCCACTTCCTTGCCCATGGCGCTGCGGATGATCTCCTGTTTATCGATCAGCTCTGCTATCTGGTCAAGATACGTACCGTTACCCACGATGTAGTCAGAGTTCATCAATACATCTCTGGCAGCAATGGTCATCTGGGGCACCGAACCAGGTCCAATGCCAATTATGTACAGCCTCCCTTTTCCAGCAGAGGTCTTATTCTGCGATTGCGATTGTGATCCTTCCATATACCTTCTTCCTTAAGATCAATTCCTTTTTTTTAGAAAGCGCCAAGGCAGATGGTTCTGCCACCCCTGTCAAACCGAACCGATTTGCCTGGGACCCAGATGGCGCGTCATAAAGATTGATTTCTTCTTCGGAAAGGAACTTGATGTCCTTTCCAAGCAGATTAACAGCTTCAAGCAGGCCAGTCTCGTTTTCCTTCAATTTTGATGAGGCAAATATATCTATGTCATCGATCTTTTTTTCCACTTCTGCAAGTGCAGCCTCAATGGCAGATATTACCTCTTCTTTATTGACACCTCGCCTGGCTCCGATACCTATGATCATCTGTTTTCCGCCTTTTCCTTTTTCAGCACAGACACATCATCACCAACTACCACGATCTTGGGACCTTTTATCTCGAGCACTTCCACATCCTGTTCCAGCAGGGAACAGTTGACCTGCCGGGTGGAATCCTTGTTGACAATATCGCATCCCAGGGCCTTAGCAATGCCCTCCACAGAGTTGCGGTTATGCACCTCTGTTGCTGTGGTGATGACAGGAATGGCGCCAATTTCCGCTATCCTGCGGACCAGCTCGTTGGCACCGTGATGTCCCCCCAGAAGGGAAATAGCAAAGTTGAGGTTAGAGTCCACTACAACTACAGCAGGATCCTTCCATTTATTCTGAATAAGTGGTGCTATGTCCCTCACCACAATACCAGTTGCGAACACCGCCACTATTGCATCGTATTCCTCAAATGCCTTCCTGAAGATCTCTCTTTCGTATAGCAGGACATCTGCATCAATGTGCCTGGCTATCCGCTGAGCAACCTCCAGGTTCCTTTCAAAAGTTATGACAGCGGTTCTTGTGCTACTCCGTATAGGTAAGACCTCCCATAGTTCTTGGGGTCTACCACCCCTCCGATGAGGATCATGGCTGAACGCTTTATACCTTCATCCTTGACCTTCTGAGCAATGTCGGCCACAGTGCCGATGACGATCTTCTGGTCAGGCCAGGATGCGTGGAAGACCACAGCCACCGGAGTATCAGGACTGTACTCCACCTTTTTCATGATCTCCTCTATCTTCTGCGTGCCCAGGAAAACCGCCATCGTGGCATTATGCCGGGAAAGCTCCTTGATCTGGTCCTCTTCCAGGGTCTTGCCTGCAGGCCTTGTGATAATTAGGGTTTCTGTAACATTGTTAAGAGTAAGCTGCGTCCTGAGTGCTGCTGCGGTTGCGAACACTGAGGATACACCCGGAATTACCTCAACTTCAACATCGAACTTCTTCAATTCCTCTATCTGCTCCACAATAGAACCATAGAGCGATGGATCGCCACTGTGCAGGCGCACTACTTTTTTACCTGCATCGAGAGCATCCACCATCAACTTGTTCGTTTCATCCAGAGTGAGACCATAACTGTCTACTTTCTCTCCCTTTGAATAATTAAGCACTTCCGGGTTCACAAGGGAACCGGCATATATGACAAGGTCCGCCTGTTCCAGAAGTTCCTTGCCCATGACGGTGATGTACTTTGCATTACCCGGACCAGAGCCCACAAAATATACCTTACGAGCCATTATTTTTCCTCCGTTATTCCTTTTGCCCGAACACTATGCTGAAGTAATTACCTTTTTCAGGGATCTTTGCCATCTCCTTGATAACGATCTCATCATCCATGAACAGGCGCTGGACAAAAGTGAATTTGTTATAGCCTTCCTTCTTCATAGAATCTATGATCTCAAGGGGCTTGGTTGCTTTAAGGACTATCTTGTATGCCTTTTCTGACCCGTCACTCACCTCAAATGAAGCATCTACCTCTGCATCGGCTCTGGAAGCGAAAGATGTAATGGAACTGATGCCTGGTATTGTAGCTGTCTCGACATCAGGGTACAGCCTGTTCATCACTCTCTTAAGATGTGTGAAAGTAGAGAAGAAGTTCGGGTCGCCTATGAGTCCGAAAGATACAAGGTTATGTCTGGATTCCTCTGCTATAAGCTCTGCGTTCTTCGTCCATACCTCATTGAGAACATTATAATCTGTAAGCATGGGGAAATCAAGGATCTCCGCCTTGGCGTACGGAGCAACAAGCTCAGCAGCCAGCCTGCCGGGCACATACACCTTATGGCTTTTCTTAAGGGTCTCTACTGCCTTCAACGTAAGAAGTTCCGGGGATCCCGGTCCAAGTCCAACTCCAATCAGCATTTATATGATTCTCCTATTAGTTCGTTTTGTCTGTTCCTCCGACAATGACGTACACCGGATTTTCAGGCTTGAACATAGTTTCGCCCACAAGATCGACCCCACGGGATACCATTACGTGGAGCACCTCACGGAATATGCCAAGTTCTTTCATCCTCTGTATAACCCTTACTACGGTCTCTATACGCACAGCGTCCACGACTATACTACGGGCATTCTTTGCTGCAAGAGCATCCAGCACCTCCAGGATGTTCTTAGATCCGCCTACGAAAGCGCAATCTACTTTTTCCGCTTGTGTAATGATCTCAGAGGATTCACCGAAAACCAGATTCACGTTCGGTATCTTAAAGGCTTCGAAATTTTTCTCTGCTACCTCAATAGCTTCCTTCCTTGCATCTATAGCAGTGATGTTAAGGTCCTTAACAAGTGAACTTGCTTCAATTGATACAGCACCTGTACCACATCCCACATCAAAGAAACTGTCGCCTCTCCTCAATCCCATCTTCGATAGGGCGATAGCGATTATTTCGGGTTTTGTTGGGCCGCCGCTTACACGTAAAAGATCAAACATGTTCCACCTAATTTAAGTAAACTGGAGTTCTGGAGTTAAGTAGATATAACTTGTTCCTCATAAAACTTGTGCGGAATCTTCGTTAACACAAAAGCTTTCCATGTTAAAAGGTTGTTGGATATGACTGATAAAAGTACTAAAAAATTACTTGTACTGGGGACTGCTTCTGATGTAGGCAAAAGCATAATGGTCACAGGCCTTTGTAAGATCTTTTCAGAAAAATACAGAGTAGCTCCTTTTAAGGCACAGAACATGAGCCTCAATTCCTGGATCACTAAAGACGGCAAGGAAATAGGCATAGCACAGGCCGTGCAGGCCAAAGCAGCAGGAGTTGACCCTACCGCGGATATGAATCCGGTGCTTCTGAAACCTAAAGGTGACAGGACATCACAGGTTATCATTCTTGGTGAGCCCTACGCTGATAAATCCGCCGGCAATTACTATGATTCCATCTCGGAGACAATGGAAGTTGTAAAGGGTGCTCTTGACCGGCTTGGCGAGAAATACGAGCTCATTGTCATGGAAGGAGCCGGAGGAGCTGCGGAAATTAATCTTTATGACCGGGATATCGTGAATGTGGGCACAGCAAGGCTTACGCAGGCCCCCATCATCCTGGTGGGCAACATCGAATCCGGAGGAGTGTTCGCAAGCCTGTATGGCACAGTTGCACTGTTGCCCGAGGACATACGCGGCAACATAAAGGGCTTCGTTATCAATAAGTTCAGGGGAGATCCTGCCATCCTGGAGCCCGGGTTAAGGCAACTGGAGGAGATGACAGGTATTCCTGTGTTAGGCGTATTGCCCTATTACAAGCTCAATATCCCATCAGAGGACTCCATGGCCATCTATTCAAAAAGCAGGAATACTTCATCGGGATGCCTGAACGATGTGGACATTGCAGTGATAAGATTACCACGCATATCCAATTTTACGGATTTCGAGCCCCTGGAGCGTCTGGCAAAAGTGAGGTATGTGGAACTGCATGAGGACCTTGGCACTCCGGATTGTATAATCATTCCGGGTACTAAGAACACTATCAGCGATCTGTTGGACCTTAAGGCGAGCGGTATGGATAAGCAGATCCGGAACATGTATGGCAAGGTGCCTATTTTCGGAATATGCGGCGGTTACCAGATGCTTGGCAAGACCTTGCATGACTCCGGCATAGAGAATGGCCTGGAGGCGGATTATGAGGGTATGGGGCTGCTTGAGGTGGAGACGGCCTTTGGTGAGTATAAGAAGACCACTACCCAGGTGAAAAAGAAAGTAGTTGCCGAGGGACCTATATTCCGTCATATCAAGGGCGAGGAAGTGTGGGGATATGAGATCCACATGGGTAAGACAGTGACTCCAAGGACTGCTTTCGGTGATGACGGCAGCGTCGATGAGAGCGGTACTGTCATAGGCACGTATCTGCACGGCCTGTTCGAGAACAGCAACATAAGGACTGCCCTGATGATCTATCTGGCAGAAAAGAAGGGTGTGGAGTTCCACCCCGAGGTGGCTACCACCGAAGAAGAGGCATACAAGGAGCTTGCCGATATCTTGCGCAGTTGTCTGGACATGGACAAAATCTATGCGATGATCGAGAAAAGTTGATCTTATAATTAAAGTAGAAAGCCTTATACCAGACACGGAGTAAGGCCTTCTGCAAAGCAGGATGAAGGCGGAACCACGGTATTCAGATCAAAGGTTTCTAATTTATTATTGAAAGTGTATTTGACTATACTGTTTTTTCCAATGGATCTGGCATACTTGAAAGCAATATATGTCTTTTCTAAAGTATCTCCGATTCCAACAGAAACAGTATTTGTATTTCCTATTTTCTCCAAGTAATTGGACAAGTCTATCAGATCAACTGCATCGCATTTACATAAGATGCAATCGCCTGCAGAGAAAACTATTTTCAGGTTTTCATGCCGCAAATGGTCAATGACCCTATCAATTGTATTTGTTATATCCGTACTTGTCCTGGAAATGTTCGTTTCATCATTTTGAAGCAGGCATTTCTCGAACTTTTGATGAATATCGTCCCCATCTATGGCTATGTATATCATATTGAGCTCCCTCATTAATATATTTGGTTTCAACGGATATAATATATTCTTCAGGACTATCTCATTCATGTTATTTTACTCAAACTTTAATAATTTTTGGCATTTCTTGTTCAACAGCAATGTATATATGCCATCACTTAATTATACATCAATGTACAATTTAAAACATTGATGTCTACAATGGTGTTATCATGCAGTCCTATATACAGAAAGTAAGTGCAGGTGAGAACCTGACATTGCAAGAGGCTGAGAAAGCTATCACAGAGATATTCACTCAGGCCACAGATGCCCAGATAGCCGGATTGCTCATGGCTTTGAAAATGAAAGGTGAGACTGCTGATGAGATCGCAGGGTTCGCATGCGGTATGAAAAAAGCTGCCAGGAGCATACACCCTGATGTGAAAGGCACACTTGTGGATGTCGTGGGAACCGGAGCTGACAGACATAATACAATCAATGTTTCGACTGCTGCTGCCATCATTGCTTCTGCTGCAGGAGTGAACGTGGCAAAGCATGGAAACAGGGCAATTACTTCCCTTTCCGGTAGTGCGGATGTACTGGAACAGTTGGGGATAAAGATCGATAAAGACCCTGAATATGTGAAAACATCAATTGAAAAGATAGGTATCGGATTCATGCTTGCGCCGGTATTCCATCCTGCAATGAAAAGAGTTGCAGGCATAAGGAAGGAAATGGGTGTAAGGACTATATTCAATATCCTGGGTCCTCTGACAAATCCGGCAAGTGCGGATGCACAGCTCATAGGCGTATACGACCCTGCCCTTTGTGAGATCTTCGCACAGGTGCTCAGGAAAATGGGTGCAAAGCGGGCTATGATCGTACATGGGGACGGCATGGACGAGATCTCCAACATCTCAGAAACGCAGGTTGCAGAGCTTAAAGATGGCAAGATCAGGACATACGTCATCTCTCCCGAAGACCTGGGCATCAAAAGGGCAAAGGCTACAGATATCGTAGGCGGCACACCTGCAGAGAATGCAAAGGATATGATCTACATTTTCAAAGGGGAAAAGGGACCTAAAAGAGATCTTATTGTCATAAATGCTGCAGCAGCACTCTATGTTGCAGGTGCAGCCGACTCTTTGAAGGAAGCCATACCCATGGTCGAGGCAGTCATTGATTCAGGCAAGGCCATGAAAAAGCTCAGACAGTTCAGCGACAAGACCTTTGAAGGCATAGAATATGAGATCTCCTGTAAGAGCGAAGATCTGCGGTATGCGGTGTGCTGAAGACATAGCAATGGCCGTGAAGTTTGGAGCCGATGCTGTGGGTTTTGTAACGGAAGTACCTGTGAACAGCCCCAGAAAGCTCGACGCTGCAACTGCATCATCCCTTATCTCACAGGTGCCGTTGTTCGTGGATTCTGTGCTCGTGATCATGCCGGAGAACGGGGAGGAAGCTGTGGAGCTTATTGACATATGCAAGCCGGACATCGTCCAGCTGCATAACGACCTCCTGCTTGCAGACCTTGAATACATAAGGAATAATGTCCGGCAGAAGATCATCAAGACATACGCCATACCTGCTGACAAACATAACATTCTGGAAGAGATGGACCTTGCAATAGCTACAATGGAAGAAAGGTTCGAGAATGATCTCATAGATGGCGTACTGCTTGACTCCAGCAAAGCCGGCATTGTGGGCGGGACCGGTACTGTGCATGACTGGTATGTGAGCAGGCAGATAGTGGAAAGGCTTGAAGCCCCGGTGATGCTGGCAGGCGGCCTGAACCCCGAAAATGTGCGTCAGGCAGTGGAAGAAGTAAGGCCCTATGCAGTGGATGTCGCATCGGGAGTTGAGAAAAATGGAAAGAAGGACCCTGATAAAGTGCGCAGGTTCATTTCACAGATAAGGTGTGCAAATGGTTGAGTTCGATCTTAATAAAGAAGATTTCATTGCTCTTGTTGAAAACTCACAAACACCTGCCATCATACAGCTTATGGCAAAGGTGGATAGCATATGTACTCCCCTGCAATTGTATGCGACCTTGCAGAATGCGAATTATTCATATCTTCTTGAATCAGTAGAAAAGGAAAAAAGGCATGCTAGATACTCTTTTGTGGGCTCGGAACCAGAGATCGTGGTAGCTATAAAGGACAGATATCTCACCATCGATTGCCAGAAGAACTCCGAGCTTTCAAAGTTCGTCTATGATAAAGTAAAAGCAATGGGGACTACTGAATCGCTTATTGGAGGCAGGTTCCGGGTACAATTAAAGGAACAGGATGATGATCTTGCTGCTTTCCGAGAAGTGTTCCCTACAAGCAACAATGTTGAACTCCTCAATCAGAAACGCTTTGACAGGCAAACCTTCCTTGGAGGAGCTATCGGTTATAATAGTTATGAGCTGGTCTACGATTCCTGGCTCGGCAGGGAGAAAAAGCCGGATGCTGACACGCCTGAGATGCATTTTGCCATAATGACCAAGACATTTGTCTTTGACCACATAACCAATGAAACATATCTGGTCATCACACCATTCGTTACAAAGGAAAGTGATCTTGAAGCAGTATACGAACACGCTTTAGCAGATGCGCAGCTCATGGAACGTTCACTGCACATGTCCTCTGTGATAGGCATCAGTTCCGATATACTGGCAAAGGTCAGGTCAGAAGAACCTGTACCAAGCACTGATCAGGAAACTTTTGAAAAGGCAGTGCTGCATGCAAAGCAGCACATCGTTGACGGAGATATCTTCCAGGTAGTGCTTTCACGCAGGTATACTGTGAGAATGAGCCAGACACCACTGCAATTGTACATAAGGCTCAGGGACATAAACCCAAGCCCTTACATGTACATTTTCAATTTCAAGGATATCGGTATCGTGGGTGCAAGTCCCGAAACCCTCATGACGGTCTATGACAGGAAGGTCATCACCAATCCCATTGCAGGTACATGCCCCAGGGGGAAGGATGAGGACGAGGACAAAGAACTTGCCTCTCACATGCTTAAAGATGAGAAGGAAAGGGCAGAACATATCATGCTCGTAGACCTGGGACGCAATGATGTGAGGATGGTCTCAAAGGCCGGGACCGTCAGGGTAGATGATCTCATGAGCGTGGTAAAGTATTCTCATCTTCAGCATATAGAGAGTACTGTAAGTGGAGAACTGAGGGACGAATGTGATCAGTTCGATGCCACACGCTCCATCTTCCCGGCAGGTACGCTATCCGGTGCACCCAAGATACGTGCTATGGAGATCATCGATGACCTGGAGCCTAATGCAAGAGGCATATACGGTGGCGGCGTGGGGTATTATTCCTGGAACGGTGATGCTGACTTTGCCATAGTCATCAGGACTGTTCTGATCAGGAACAATACCGCTTATGTGCAGGCCGGAGCAGGCATCGTGACAGATTCGGACCCGACATACGAATACCTGGAAACCGAACGAAAAATGGCCGCAATGATAAAAGCCATCGGGGGGAAATAATGAGGGTACTGTTCATCAATAACAAAGATTCCTTTGTCTGGAACCTTGTGGACTATGTTTCCATATTCGAGCCGGACACGGTAGTTGTTCCGAATACCATCTCCCCGGAAGAAGTAAGGAAGATAAAGCCGGATGCCATCGTGATATCGCCTGGCCCGGGCACGCCCCATAAAGCTGAAGATGTGGGCAACTGTCTTGATATCATAAAGGATATTGGCCCTCAGGTCCCTGTGCTTGGTGTATGTTTTGGTCATCAGACCATCAATGCAGCTTTCGGAGGCAGTGTCGGACATGCAAAAGGCGGGCCGATCCACGGCAAGACCTCTGATATCATCCATGATGATTCACGTCTATTTGCTGGTATATCACAGACCTTCAGTGCTGGACGGTACCATTCCCTTGCCATTGAAAATCTTGCAGATGAACTTAAAGTGACAGCAAAGACAAGAGATGACATAATCATGGCAGTGGAACATACTCAATACCCGATATATGGTGTGCAGTTCCATCCGGAATCCGTGCTCACTGAAAGCGGGATGAAGATCGTCGAGAACTTCCTGAAGATAGCCGGCATGCACAAGGATTAAGCCTTTGCAGGTTTATTGGAGATCATGCTTGTAGGGATAACAGGAACACCCGGGACGGGTAAAACCTCGGTCACAGCGCAGCTGGAAAAAAAGCCCGGTTACCAGGTTATCCATCTCAATGAACTGATCAGAGAAGAGAAGCTTTACTCTGAGGTGGATGCCGAAAGGGACTGCGTAGTGGCTGATATGGACCTTGTGGAGCAGAGGGTCATGGAAAAAGTCGACAGTTCCAGTCCTGTTACTATACTGGACAGCCATCTTTCCCACCACATCGCTGATATTGTCATAGTGCTGCGCACCTCCCCTGAAAGGCTGCGGGAGAGGCTTCTGCAAAGGAACTATTCTGAAAATAAGGTCCAGGAAAACCTGGAAGCAGAGGCTCTGGATGTTATCCTGTTCGAATCGGTGGAGTGGTGTGACAAGGTCTTTGAAATAGACACCACTGACCAGGCCATTGAGGAAACCATTGCAGATATTGAGGAGATCATTGATGCATTGCTCAAAAGGCAGGATGAAGAACTGATGGTAAAATACAAACCCGGTTCAGTGGACTGGAGTGAGGAATTTTTTGCCAGTACGCAGCTTTGAAATTATTTGTTCATAAAATCTTCTATGAGTTTTACTCTATCCATCCTTTCCCTTCTTTTGTTTACATTTAGCTGTAATTCCAAAGGTGGAACCTTTATATTATACCCATTCCACTTTATGGTCTCAAGGTTCTGTTTTGCATACGGACCACAGTCTACTGGTTCTGGAATGTCTAAGATCTCTTGTGGGTCAGATGCGATATCTATTCTTGCATGTAGAAAAATTACCCCGAAATCTTTAGTTAGCCATCCGTTCGTGTCAACAATAGGTTCAATTAAATAGTCTGAGAAAACGTCGGTAATTTCTTCAATGCTTTTTGAATCGGTCATAATATCTACATCATGAGGATCCATTTTTATACCTCGAATGCACGCAGCACAGCTTCCAGTTAACCACCAGTTAATATCTGTTCCCTGAGTTATTTGACAAAATTCAGTTAATGCTTTTTCCCATGGAACAGGAGCAAAATATCCAAGCTGGTCAAACATCAAGTTTGCATTATCAAAATATCGCTTCTGTATCTTATCTAAATATTTAGCGTTCTTTGGATAGATTTTAATATACCCTTTACCATCATTTTCATAAAAACACATTTGCAAGATTCTCTCGTATTTTGGATGGAACTCTGAAATCCTGAATGTTACTTTTTCATCTGATCCCTCAAAAGATACTCTCATCTGCTCGATCTCCTTTATCTATCTGCTTTCTTAATTCACGCCTTAAAATTGTAACTATAAATCGAAGGTAATTTTTTTCTTAGGTTTTTATCCTTTTTAAATTCTCAGATCAAAATTAGATCAAGAGTAGCTTTTTCTACAGAGCCCTTATCCGCGCATCCG
>NZ_JBFXHJ010000060.1:0-13063 GCF_050177135.1 Methanomethylovorans sp. | reverse complement strand
TTTATTTCCCTCATTGATGGTACCTACAAAGACATTAGCCGGAAAGAACGTAATATCATTTCCTTCCGGAGTGACAATAACACCTGTAATGTCATTGGGTCTTAAGTTCACGACTTCCACATTCACAGTTGAATATTCTTTCATGAGGGTAGGAGGCATATCGGATACAATTATCTTCAGATCCCTGTCATCAACTTTTACCTGTATCCTGTAGTTGAGGTTGTACATGTCGCTGCCTCCCACAACTTCCAGTTCCAGGAAGTGCATACCATTGGCAGCACTCTCGTTTGCCTTTATGTTGAAAGTGAGCCGGATGTAATCTCCAGGTCCCAGTAACCCAACGTCTGTCTGTCTTCCATCCAGGATCTTAATTCCCTTGTTACCCTTAAGGGTTGCACTTGCTATGTAGGCATTCATATCGAATGTTTCGTCATCCTCCTGGACGTATACCTCACCTGAAGCCATGTTCCTGAGTTCCACAGTTACTGTACCCGTATCTCCTGGCATGAATACTCCAGGTTCGACCGCATAGTTCACTGTGATAGTGGGACGGATCTCGGTATCGGCACTTGCATAAGGCAAGAACATGGTCAGTAAAATAAAGAAAAATATGATCGTTCTCATGATATCATTTTCGTTTTTCATGTTAACTTAGTGCCTGAAGTAACGTATAGATCATATAGATCAAGTACAATCCTATTGGCACTCCCACTGTGATAAGAGCATTCTTAACTGTAAGGTTTCTGGCATGCATCATGGCGAATACCCATATGTTCGCACTCCACAAGGTCAGGAGTATTCCGATGACAGTGGAAGCCATTATGTAAGGGTCAGAGAACATGGCTTTTTCAAGAAGAGCGGGATCTTGCACGGAAAGATCGAGTGAAGAATAAGCTTTGCTTGTCAATACAAGGCTTAACACGGATCCCAGGATCGAAGGCAGGAACCCATAGGCAACAAACTCACAGACCCTCTTGAAAGTTCCCTGTCCACTCAAAACCAATGAGATGCCATAAAATATGCCACTGTATACCAACCACATAATGAACACGGATATGATGGCAAATATTGCTCCTATGGCAGCACCTATCTGTGCAACGGATGCCATATCACTTGGCAGGTTTCCTATCAGCTTGCTTGCTATTATGTAAGCACTGATAGCCGATATTACGGCCATTGCCCCAATGATCATCAGTGGTTGCTTGAAATCTGGATCCTCTTTAATTTTATTCTCAAAGAATTCTCGAGGATTTGTAAGAACCTGCATCATAATTTAGCCTCTTGTACAAATAATTATTGTAACAAACATAAATATGACTATGACTTATTATAACTTTCGTTTTTATATTTTACGGTTGGCCTATTGCCTGATACAATGTATAGAGCATATATATCAGGTATAGTCCAATTGGTATTCCTACGGTGATCATGGCATTCTTGATACTAAGGCTCCTTGAGTGGATCATAGCGAAAACCCATATATTAGCACTCCATAGGGCAAGGATAATGCTTATCGCATTAGATACTATCATATAAGGACTTTTGAGCATGGCTTTTTCTATGGTCTGCGGGTCATTCATGGCAAAATCTGAAAAAGAGCACATGCTGATCATAAGCACCATGCTGATGGCAGAGCTAAAGATGAAAGGCAGGAATCCATAGGCAACAAACTCAAGGACTCTTGTGAACTTCCCTTGTCCGGCTAAAAACCATGAAAAAACATAGAATAAGCCACTGATCATCAGCCACACGATCATCCCGGAAGCCATGGTGACCATTAAGCCCAAAGTAATCACAATCAGCTGGACAATGGTAGGTACATCGCTCAACAGATTTTCCATCAATTCCCTCATTAAGATAAAAGCATTGATGAGGGTCAGAAGGGTCACTATACCAATTACAGCATAAGGTGGTTTCAAGTCAATTTCTTCTTTGATCTTTTCCTCAAAGAAACCCCCCGGATCGCTAAGGACTTCCAGCATTATTTGCTCCAATCTCTAAACTAAATTTACACCAACAATGTCGTTGTTAACATTTTTTTCACTCTTTTTATTGCATGTTTTTTTCCAAGGATATATATAGATTTGGCTCAATCTGTTTGTGTATTTACCTTTCAGATCCTTCAAACGGAGTTGAGAGTTTGAATAGTGCAATATCACAGAGTGGTAATCCAATCATTGAATTGAGAGATCTGTGTAAGAGTTACTGGGCAGGTAATATGGAGGTCCAGATACTAAAGAGCATCAATATGAAAGTTTATGCGGGTGAGTTCCTGGCTATAATGGGTCCATCGGGGTCAGGGAAAAGTACCCTTATGAATATGGTAGGGTGCCTTGACAGGCCTACCTGCGGGCAGGTGATCCTGATGGGTCAGGATATTAATACAATTACCGACTCAGAACTTGCACGCTTGCGGGGTCTCGAGATCGGCTTTGTGTTCCAGAACTTCAATCTTGTTCCCAGGTTGTCTGCAACGCAGAACATTCTCCTACCTACCTATGCGAACACGAAAAATGGTATAGAGCCAAATAAAAGGGCAAATGAGCTGATCCAACTTGTGGGGCTTGAAGACCGTCGTAACAACCGGCCTTCTCAACTTTCGGGAGGGCAGCAACAGCGGGTGGCTATAGCCAGGGCTCTGATCAATGATCCTTCTATAATCCTGGCGGACGAACCTACAGGAAACCTTGACAGCAAGACCGGATTAGAGATAATGGACATGTTCAAGGACCTTAATAAAAAAGGAAGGACTATTATTATGATCACTCATGATCCCGGTCTCGCAAGCTATGCTGACAGAGTGGTATACTTGAAAGATGGTGTGCTTAATAACTAGGCGGTGGTAATATCAGAACAATTTTGAAATATCTTTGCTTGACTCTTGTTTCATGCGTACTTTTGTCAGGTGTTGCATGTGCAGTTTCAGGTTCAGCTCTCAGTATCAGTGTCCTTAAATATGAACCTGTGCCTGCAGAGATCGGTAAATATGTTGATGTCTGGATCAAGGTAGAGAACACGGGTTCAGGTAAATCCGAGGACCTTTCCATAAAAATGGTCCCTGAGTACCCCCTGTCTCTGGATTCAGAAGCTAACGCCCTTGAAAACATTGGCATTCTTGGGCCTGAAAGTGCGGCAGTACATAAATACAGGCTTTTTGTGGATGAGAATGCGAAACAAGGTGTTGCTTCCTTTGATGTCCAGTTCCAGAAGGAAAAGAACGGTGCCTGGGTGGAAGAAACCTTTGAGATCACCATAGGGTCTGCTGCCTTTAACAGTAAAGGCAATGTCCAGATAGAAGGCGCTCCGACAAAGGAGCCTGAAGTTTTTATGCCAGGTGACACTGGCACTATCACCTTCACTCTTAAAAACAGTGCGACAGCATATTCAGTGACCATCAATGGTGAAGACTTCGATACCAATGCCCGGGTACAATCTGCCACATTGAAAGGAACGGATGGTCTAACAGTAGTCACTGACACTTATTATGGAAGTGGCATCCTGGGTCCGGGTGAATCAATGGTCCTTACATACAACATAATTGTTGACGATAACGTGTCAGATGGTACTTATTACCTTGATTTTTCAACAATAGGAAGCTCGCATTCCTACAATAACAACTGGCGTGTTCCTATAAAGGTCGATTCTTCTTCTTTGCGCATTGTTCCCTCCAAACCTCTCAAGCTGGAGAATGGAATAGGAACTCTGGAGTTCGATGTAGCTAATATCCATCCGAACAGCTTGTCATCGGTAAGTGTCAGGCTGGAAGCAGATGGTGTGAATTTCTCTCCTTCTGAGTACTTCGTTGGTTCCATGGACCCGGATGAACTTTTTACCATACAGATCTACGGAGAAACCTCTTCTTTGGATGATACTTCTCCCAGGGAATTAAAGATCACTGCTAATTACAGAAATGGTTTTAACGAACACGAGGAGGTTATAGGTGTAAAGGAGTTACAACTGGAAACAGTAAAGGAATCAGGCACTATCGGTCCTCTGGCATCACTGCTTCTCGTTGCCGTCCTTGCAGGTGCCGGCTACCTGATCTATAAGCGCAGGAAGCAAAAGTGAGGATTGAATGATAAGCCTCCGGCGATCTGTTGGGATCTCGATAGGCAGTATCAGCAGCTCAAAGATGCGATCTGGCCTTACGACCCTGGGAATCATTATCGGAGTAGCTGCTGTGATAGCTAATGTGTCTCTTGGCGCCAGTTTTAATCAGTTCTTCAATGATGAGATCGGTGCCGTGGGTTCTAATTTCATAGTGATCTACAGCCAGGGAGTGAATGTCTTTTTCGATAAGGAGCTTGATCTTATAAAGAACACTCCGGGGGTTGAAGGTGTTTCTCCGATCAATCAGCAGATGGCCAGGGTCACTTACCTGTCAACTTCCAGACAGATAGATATACAGGGTGTTACGGAGGATTACGGGGAAGTTGCCAATCTAAAGATGGATGCTGGGAATTTTCTTGAAGATAAGGACCAATTTGTGGCAGTATTGGGTTCAGAGATCGCTTACGAAAAGTTCGATAAGAAGATCTCTTTGAAGAATCCTATTGAAATAACATTCAGAAGAGAGGATGGAAGCGTAGTCACACAAAAGTTCATAGTAAAAGGCATCATACAGGATCCAAACACCGCTTTTGTGGAAACAGGCGTGGAACCTGAGATCAGGATATTCATCCCTATAGGGACAATGAACCAGATGCTTGGGGCAGATGATTATGGTGGCTTTTTTATAAAGGCTTCAAGCTTGGAAATCGTACGTGAAACTGCTGATGAGATCGATGTTCGTCTGGCCCGGAATCTGGGGGTATCATCAAGGGAACTTGAGAATGATGATACAAAACCCTATATGATGTTCGATCAATTAGATGCCCTGGAGCAGACAAACCAGGTTTCTACAGCCCTCACGTCTCTATTGACCTCAGTGGCCTTGATATCTCTTATAGTGGGTTCCATCGGCATCATGAATATTATGCTGGTGACAGTAACTGAAAGAACAAGGGAGATCGGTCTCATGAAGTCGCTAGGATATACCAGAAAGGATATACTTACCCTGTTCTTGATAGAATCCACAATACTTAGCCTTATAGGTGGCATATGTGGTACTGCCCTGGGTATAGGTGTTGCATTGATTGCAAACTATTTCCTTGATCTGCCTAATGTATTTCCGGTGAACCAGATAATCATCGGATTTATTGTATCGATTTTTGTCGGTCTGCTGGCAGGTATCTACCCTGCCAACAAGGCAGCAAGAATGGATCCGGTGGAGGCTTTCAGGCATGAGTGAGGTGTCATCGGTTGGTTAACATGCAACAGGCCCTGGATCTTGGTATCGGAAGTATCAAGCATGCAAAGCTCCGCTCTGCGCTTACGACGCTGGGTATCATCATCGGAGTAGCAGCAGTTGTAGCTAATGTATCTCTTGGGGCTAGCTTCAATCAGTTCTTTACAGATGAACTGGGAACACTTGGATCCAATTTCATTATCATCTATAGTCAGGATGTGAACATTCTCCATGACAATGAACTTGATATTGTCAAGAACACACCTGGTGTGGAGGGTGTTTCGCCTAGTAACGGACAAATGGCTGCTGTGACATATATCTCTTCTAAAAGGCAGATAGATGTCCAGGGTGTATCTCAGGATGCCGGGGATATATTGAATATCCAGCTTGAAGAAGGTAATTTTTTCACTGACAAGGATAAATATGTAGCTGTATTGGGCTGGAAGGTTGCCAATGAGAAGTTCGACCGCAACATTTCGATCAATAACTACATAGATATTACCTTAACAAGAGAAGATGGTTCCACAGTAACTGAGAAATTCAAGGTAAAAGGCATTATCAGATCTCCAGAGAATACTTTTGTTCAGGGTGGTCCTGACAGGGACATTACGATATACATACCGATCGCTACCATGAATGGGCTGCTCAATGTTTCTGATTATGGGGGTATAACAGCCAAGACCAGCAGTGCAGAATCTGTAAGCGCTGTTTCAGATGAGGTTGACCGCAGGCTCGCACGTGCTCTTGGTGTTTCTGCAAGGGACATTGAAAATGATGACGTAAAGCCTTACAGGATCTTTAATCAGGCGGAGATAATCGAGCAATTGGATCAGCTTTCAAACACGCTTACGATCCTTATAACCTTAGTTGCACTTGTGGCCCTGGTTGTGGGTTCCATAGGTATAATGAACATAATGCTGGTCACAGTTACCGAAAGAACACGGGAGATAGGTCTGATGAAATCTTTAGGCTTTAAGAAGACCGATATTCTTTTACTTTTTATAATAGAATCCACCCTTTTAGGCACAATAGGGGGAGTTCTTGGAGTGCTTTTTGGGGCTGTAGCTTCTTACGCGGTGCAAAGTTATCTGTCTATACCTCATGTTTTCCCTCCATATTTGATCCTTCTGGGCTTTAGTATTGCGTTTGTTGTAGGTCTGGTCGCCGGTGTATATCCTGCCAACAAAGCAGCATCCATGAATCCTGTAGAAGCACTAAGACATGAATGAACAAATGTTTTTGTTTTAAATAGGACCGTTCATATCTCTCCTATAAGAGGTGAAAAAGTGATCATCACAACTACTAATGATGTGAATGGTAAGGAACTGGAGATACTGGGTGTAGTTTTTGGAAATACCGTACGTGCTAAGAACATTGGAAGCGATATTGCTGCAGGTCTGCAGAATTTGGTAGGAGGGGAATTAAAGGGTTATTCTGATCTGCTTTCACAATCCAGAAAAGAAGCATTACAGAGAATGGTGGAAGAAGCAGAAAAACTGGACGCTGATGCGGTTGTAAATATACGCTTCACAACCTCTCAGACCATGACCGGAGCAGCAGAACTACTGGCTTACGGAACTGCCGTAAAGTTCAAAAGGATATGAAGCTTTGGCTCATATCCTCTTTCATGCTCCTTTCTTAATCAATGAAATATACTTTCACTGGCGGTATACCATTGAATTCCACTGAGCAGTAGGTGTATGTGTATGCCCCTGTAGTGAGTATGAACAGCCTGTCCCCTTCTTTTATATCCTTTGGCAACTCGTATTTGAAATGCTCATAAAGTATGTCCATACTGTCGCATGTGGGACCGGCAAGGATCACTTCCCTTCCACCGTTGCCGCTGTATGCTTTCTCTGGGAAAATCGGATACTTTATTGCCTCATCTAAAGTTTCAATAAGCCCCCCGAACTTGCCTATATCCAGATAGACCCATTCATACTGGCTTGAATCAGATTTCTTGGATATGAGCACGATCTCTGTAACTACAACACCAGCGTCTCCTGCTATATATCTTCCCGGTTCTATTAGGATCTCCGGCAGTTCATCACCAAAGTATTCGTGCAGATATTTTGTAATGATCTCAGCGTATTGCTGAATGTTGCGAGTGGGCTTAAGATACTTTGCAGGAAGCCCTCCTCCCAGGTTTACCATTTTCAGCTCTATCCCTTCGTAGTGCTTCACATCATCGAAAAGATACTTGCACTGTGAGATGGCGTGATCCCATTCTCCAATGTCCCTTTGCTGCGATCCTACGTGGAAAGAAAGTCCATATGGGATCAAACCCAGATCTTTTGCTTCAACGATCAGAGAATATATCTGGCCGGTATGTGCGCCGAACTTTCTTGACAGAGGCCAATCTGCCCCGTTACTTTCAGTGAGCAATCTGAAAAAGACCTTTGATCCAGGTGCGTTGGCAGCTAGTTTTCTAAGGTCACTGTGGGAATCTGTAACAAAAAGCCTGACACCATATTCATAGGCTTTTTTTATGTCCTTTGCTTTTTTTATGGTATTGCCGTAACTCATCTTATCAGGACTTATCCCCATCCTGAGAAGCTGTTCCATCTCATATATGGTTGCCACGTCAAAATTAGACCCTTTTTTGTGTAACAGCCTCACTACTTCTTCAGCAGGGTTTGCTTTCATCGCATAGTA
Source organism: Methanomethylovorans sp. (assembly GCF_050177135.1). Taxonomy (NCBI): domain Archaea; kingdom Methanobacteriati; phylum Methanobacteriota; class Methanomicrobia; order Methanosarcinales; family Methanosarcinaceae; genus Methanomethylovorans; species Methanomethylovorans sp. Next base: position 5,121 of record NZ_JBFXHJ010000060.1, on the reverse strand, counting down.
GATCTTGGCAAAGGGAAGGTTATGTTTTAGTTCGTCGTATTTCTGTTCGATCTTCTTCCGGCTGAGTAAAATAAAAGGAGTTTCTTTGCCTTCTGCGAACTCTCTTATTTTTTGTAACTCTTCTGGAGATAGGTATTCTGAAATGCTTATAGGATGTTCCAAGGCTGCTATCACCTCTTTAGATTCTTTAAAGGACCTTTACATAGTATTCTGTAGAATGTATGTAAAAGTGTTTGCTGATGACCCAATGGGTAATGCTCGATGTTAAAGTATTTGGATATGGTCTTCTCCCTTGAACTGGTAGTGCGTTTAGTGCTTATCAGTGCCACACCGGTCAGTACACAGGCGCATCCTTCAAGGGTATATGAGAAAATCTGTTCATGCAGGATCAGATATCCGAAGAATATCCCGGCTACAGGTTCTATTAGAGATATGACACTAAGATTTTGGGTTTTAATGTATCTGGCGCTTCTGTAATAGAGAAGTGAACCAAAGGTTGTCATGATCATCCCAAACAGTATCAGTTCTTCTATATTTATGGCAAGTATTCCGGGGCTCACAAGACTTGCATAGGGGGACAATAGCACCAGGCTCACGACCGTTGGCCAGAAAAGAAGAGCAGTGGATGTATATGTGTCTCTCAAATAACGGTAGTTGAGGGTACTCAAGGCATATGATATACCTGATAATAAGCCGAGCATTATGCCCAGTACGTAAATGTCCTTTGCCTGCGGGGAGAAATTACCTCCGGGATGGATAGCTATGAGTATTCCCAGGGCTGACAACAAAAGGGCTATCGTATCCCTGGTAGTGATGTTCTCTTTCAGGAGTAAAGGTGAAAGGATCGTCACATAGACCGGAGCAGTATATAATAATAAGGCTGCTATAGATACGCCCACATGTTGTATTGCAGTGAAATATGCATAGATCATGATCGTATTCGTGCATCCCATCAGAAATATATATTTTTTTTTGCTGGTTATCAAAAGTTCATCCAGCTTTCCTGTAAGGGCCATGAACACCAACAGCGTTAAAAGCCCAAAAATGAGCCGGTAGTAGATAACAGATCCTACTGGCATTCCATAGATCGATTTAAGGAATATACCTGACAGTGAGAATATAGTAAAGGCCACTACCAGGCCGAAATAGGAACTACTGTTTGTTGTTGCCATCGATGCCATAAAAACACATCTCAAATAGGCTTTCACGATAAAAAACTAACTGTAATCATCAATAATTAATAACTTAGTTTAATCGGAAAAAGCCTTCTTTTTTAATATACAATTCTATGTCATATTTAGTGCTTCTGAACACATTGGTACTTTATATTATAACAAATATATAATAATACCCCTATACTTACGCGAGATATGTAAGGCTTCCTACATGTCACTCAAATGATCTTACTGAACAGTTCAAATTCGATCGTGTCAGGTTTCATCATTGCTTATTATCTTACTTTTATCAGCTTGATCAAAAATCACTGTCTGAAGACTTCAAATCAATTTGAAGTTTAGGCAATGGCTAAATAGGAAAATGATGTATCTCTTGTTAATAAACAGGGAGGTAAATAAAACGAAGCCAATAATAAAAAGCCTGTCTCTTATCCTCACTCTTGCTCTTATTGCTTGCACAGCATTAACATCCGGATGCACAGAAACAGGAAATCAAACAGAGGACAATAACGGACAGATAGATGCCGGAAGGGTTGCTTTGGAAAATATCACCAATATCAGGTGGCAATGGGCCGGATTGACAGGAAATTCTTCTGCTGATCAGTCCGTTGTTCCAAAAAAGGAAAGCTATACATTGGAATTCCTCCCGGATGGAGTCTATTATATAAACACTGACTGTAACAGTGGCAGCGGGAATTACACAACAGATGGGAGGAACTTAACCATAGGACCAGGGGTCATCACGCTTGTATATTGTGGTGAAGACTCATTGGAACCTCAATATCTGTCACTTCTAAGCAGTGTAACATCAATGGCACTTGAAGATGGTCAGCTTCTGTTATCTGTGGGTGATGATAGCGAAAAAATGCTCTTCATCGATCCAGAAAGTGTTAAGCATTGATCCTATCTTCTATTTTTTTACAGGTTAGTAATGTGAACCAACGACCACATGATGCTCACATTGCTATGCCTTTTATTACTTTTACCTTGCTTCTATTCTAGTTAAGTATGGGCTATGTAGAATTTCTCCCTTTTCGAGGAACTTATCAGATCGATATAAGGATTATAGCGATCAGGGCGGCTATTACTCCTAACCATTGACGCGAAGCAAGTTGTTCTTTTAACAAGATACATGCCAGCAATACTGTGACTGCAGGACTTAATGACGATAAGATTGTGGCAACGTCCAATCTTCCAGCTTGTGAAGCCAGAGCAAATAAGATGGCACCTCCTGTATTAAATGATCCTGCAAGGATAACTATCAGAATTACATCGGATGTGGTTCTAATGACGGTCTTTGTTGAAATTATGAACCCTGTGAGCATGATCAATGCTATGATTCTTGAAACTGTCAATGGCCAGTAAATTGCAGTAGCACTGAAATTATCAATGGATATAAAGAACAAGCCAAATAATATACCTGCAAGCAGTGGATATTCTAGATCCTTTGCTTTTAAACCGGATCCCACATTTATACTAACAATAAACCATATTCCAATAAATGCAAAAACAAAACCCGCGATCTTAAATATGGAAGGGGTACCTTCATTTAAAGCTGAATATATTACAGGTATGATCACTGATATTACTGCAGCAAGAGGAGCAACTACACTCATTTTTCCTTTGGCCAGACCCATATATAGTGCTATCAACCCTGCAGCTCCAAAAAATCCCGCAAAAGCACCCCACATCAGATTGTTAAGTGGGGGTAGACTTTCTGAAAATACAAATGCAAGGATTGGAAATATAATAATACCCATGATCTGGGTGACCAGAACCACATAATATGCACTTGTTCGTCTGGCAGCACATCCCCCAACAAAATCTCCGGCACCCCATGATACTGCAGATGCAAGTCCAATAATAATAGCAAGAGTTTCCATTTGTATCGTTTTATTTCTTTAGCAATTTCCAAATTCAAGTGCTTTTAAAATATGCTTGTCCTGCATTACCTGTAAGGCTACAGTTTGGAGCAGTGCTCATGTAAAGTGATTTTGTAATTTATCAGCCTGTATGCCATATGGCTTTATAGTTATAGTTGTTTTTGGCTCTGCAGAAAACCTGTAAGATCCTCTTCATCAACTTAAAAGATCATTTTAGGCCGCTATCCACAAAATTATTCTAAGAATACTGCAATATTTTACACAAAAGAATTAGACTAAAAACAGTTTGTTACATCTGTTATAATCGTAGGTGTAACGAACTGCTGATGCAAGTATCAATCTGTTATGTCAATTTGGTTCAAGATCCCCCTGTACACTAGAGTACAGGGGGTGTGCAGGTCAATGTTGTTTCTTAAGATATACATACCCTGCTGCAAGCACTCCTATCATAAGCACGGCAATGCCGAATCCAAATCCTGGAGTCTTTTCTGGTTGTGTTCCAGTTGTACTAACGTCTTCAGCATTATTTGCTATGGGAGAAGCAAGTGCTTTTTGTGCAGTGATCGCAAACGGCCCGAAAGCTGTGGTCTCAGCCTCGAAGATCACATCGCTTGCAGTGATGTTATCAATTGTTGTTGGCAGCACTTGCCATACGTTACCAGTATATACCTGCAATCTCACATCTTCGGGTTTCACGTCCGTTTCTTTGATCCACGAACTGCTTACCTTGAATTTCACCTGCGCACCTTTTATGTTAGATGCAGTGGCAAAACCAGCCTTACCCACCCAGATATTGGCATATTTATAAATGGATCCTCCAGGAGTACTGTTAACCAGCTTTGACCTGTTGTTCAGCACTTCTATAGTGGAGGTGATCTCTCCTGAGTTCTTGAGAGAATAGAAGCTGACCGATAGGATGGGATCGCCTTCCCTTGAGAACTCGTAGGTGGCATTGGTATTCATCCTTAGGTATTCCCTCGCCACGTCTTTCGCGGCTACATTTTCAAAGTTCTCTACACTACCGGCACCGCCGCCTCCACCGCCACCACTGCTACTCTTTTTACTGCTGCTTCCCCCACTACTTCCTCCTCCACCACCGCCACCACTGCTGTACGAGTCGGTCTTCAGGCTGACACTTACTGCCTTGCCCTCAAGACCGTAGCTATCGTATGGGATAAGGGTATAAATATAAGTAGTATCTTTGGCCAGGGAACTATCCACATAGGATGTTGAGCCAGTCACATTGCCGATTACACTCTTATCTCTGTACATTTTTACAATAGCTATATCAGGGGAATTGGTCCAGGTCAATGTTATGGAGCTTGCAGTGATATCTTTTCCTGCGAGGCCGGAAATGGTCAGCAATCCAGTGGTTGTTGCTGAATCGTTCACCGATGCCTGATCGATGTTCCCTGAAATGTCTACTGTTTTCGTGCTTATGGTGTGCAGGGTTCCTTCAGTCAATCCGGTTCCATTATAGAAATCCTCAGTTGTATTTGTTACAAATACACCGTCAATATATACCATCACATGTTTGAAGTCCATATCCAGGGGCTTTATCCATGACCATCTGATCCAGCTTGAGCCGATACCAGTTTCCTGCAGGTTTGTCACAGGCGAAGGTGGAGTAATATCTGTTGCTGTTACCCGGAGGATGTGAAGCCCATTAAAAGCATCAGCAACGTATACATAATTGTCCGCTACAGCAACACCTGTTACCCAATCATCAGATGGATCATAACTTCCTGCAAGGATTGGCATAGAAGGATTTGTAATATCCAGGATCACAAGACCATTAGAACGGTCAGCTATGTATGCATAATTCCCAGAAACAGAAGCAGCGTACGCATACCCAGCTGTATCATAATTTCCAGTAAGCATAGGAGATGCAGGGTCACTAATATCCAGGATCACAAGGCCATCGTCGCCATCCGCTACATAGGCATATCCGCCTGCCACAGCAACATCCTCTGCATTTCCGACAGTGTCATAGCCTCCTGTAAATACTGGAGCTATGGGGTCAGTGATATTCACTATGACAAGACCGTTGATACCATCTGCCA
>NZ_JBFXHJ010000059.1:0-13453 GCF_050177135.1 Methanomethylovorans sp. | reverse complement strand
AAGGGTCAGGCTTCCCGCCATAGGCATCCATGCGCACCGCAAGACTGATCTTGGCTGCCAGTGCCCTGGCGATCTTACCCCTCTGCCACCATGGTGCACCCTTGATGAGAGGATGGTTGAAGATCACACCATGTTTTGGGGATGGGGCGCGGGACCTCAGGTGCTTGAACAGGGCATTGCTCGCGCCGATGACCTGCACGGTGCTTGACGGAAAGGCCGCAAGCTTCTCCAATCCTCCGGCAAGGCTGATAAGCCTCGCACCAAGGGGAGCACCTGCTATGTTTGTAAGGTTGGGAGCCACTGCACCCATATTATTCATAATGTACTGTTCAAGATGCTTGCGGGTATCATAGATCCCGCACAGGCTGGCTGCAAAATTACGTAAAAGATCCTCTTCCACCAGCGACAGTTCCGCACCCATGGAACTGCTGGCCTTTGCAAACATATCATGGTCCTCTGGCACATTTTCACGGGAGCCGAACCTTGCCACGAACCTCGCCATGGACTCTGCTGTAAGCTCAAGTTCCGGGAAATATACGCCATACCATTCAGTAAGCCTTTCAGAAAGCTCATTGGCTGCTTTATCAATGTCATCCATGGCCTCCACTGCCTGGATGATGCGCTTGTCATCGGTATCTGTCATGGATATCTGACGCTTGGCTGCTCTTATGCACACTTCCCGAAGCAACACGTCATAATCCTCGTCAAGTTCAACAAAACCACAACCAAGTGCCAGTTCCCTAAGGCTCAGGCCGTGCACGGGCAAATATTCATCTCCCGCAGCAAGCAACATGTGCTCAGCAAGGAGTTCCGGATCTTTTTCCAGCAGGCAGCATTCCTCAACTTCCCCATCTTCAGAAATGAACAATGTGCCGAACCATGTAACTGCCTTCAAATCATTCCTCCAAAATAGAAGCACCGGTATTGTTTGCTCTGGTAATTATGACCTTACCCCCGATGGTGTTGTCCAGGAAAGCCTGTGCATCTGCCTTTAAGTAAGCTGCGTCCTCGGGATTATCCGTGAAAGCATACACAACAGGCCCGAAAGAGCTCATGCCTGCCCCATAAGCACCACTGTCCTGCAAAAGCTCTATCAGGTCCCTGACGGCCTGATGCTGTAACCGTATTTCCCTCTGCTTGAAACCCAGGGTCTGCAGACGATTGGTGGCCTGGCCGAAGCCCTCAATGTCCTTTTCCACGATGGCAGGCATCATTTTCATGAGCACTATATGGGCTACGGCCTGCACCTCATGTAACGGGATAGGACATTCCTTTCTGAATATATCCACTTCCTGAGCATCATGAGCCCCTATGTGCATGTCCTCACCCGGCAAAGCCAGCACAATTTCCCAATCCGGAAAATCTTCCCTGAAGAGTACGGGTCCAGGAGGTGTTTTACTTGCTGATGAGGGAGAGAATGAACCCTTGTCTGCGAACTTATGCCCGCCATCAACTATGAAACCGCCTTTTTCAAAAGACGCAACCCCAATACCAGAAGTTCCACCACGCTCCACAGCAATGGCCATCTCCCGCACACTCAGGCCCAGTCCATACAGCCTGTTCACCGCAGCTGCGACTGAAAGCGCTGCCTGGGTCCCGGAACCACAGCCCACATGAGGAGGCATATCTTCTTCTATGGTCACCCTTACACCCTGACCCTCTGGAAGCAGAACCCTGGCTGCTGCCTTCATGCGCTGTGCAAGCAAAGAATGCCCAATGATCTCTATATCATCGGCGATCTCCGCTGAGATCATCACGTGGGGATGATCAATAGATATCCCTACCCCACCGTCCACTCTGCCAAGCTCGGCATTCATGTCTATAAGACCCATATGAATTCTGGAAGGGGACTTTACTCTGATCATTCAGGTCTTAATCATCACTGCATGTTATTAAACTTTGACACTTGTGTCTCGATACAGCCTATATAAAGTGTTCATCTGTAGGTACGTACCAGTAACCAGCCCGTTCTGAGCACACCCCTATCAAGTGCAAAACGCAGGAATGTGGGAATAAATCTATAAATACGCACCCTCACATCAGCCATGAATTCCAGGTCCAGCACTTTATCATCGAACCTGGGTTCCAGAAAATAAGAAAAAGTCTGCCAGTAATGATGCAGGGACCCAAATGCTCCAAAAAGAAAACCGCACAATACTCCTGTATCTGCAGGATCCGGAAAACCAAAAGCGACATCACATCTGCCGCATCTCAATCTGAGACTACGCATTGTGCCTTTGAAAAGCCTTAAAAGAGGTTTCTTAACATCATAGAATATCTTAATAAGATCCTTAGCCTTCAGTTCTTTTTTCTTTTTTGTGCTTTTTGCTTCATTTGTTATCTTTTCTTCAGACTCCGTTCCCTCATGACTTGCATTAATATGGCCGGACTTTTCCATTTCTTCCTTCTTACCGGCATCTCCATTTTTTTTTGAAGCAGAACTTTCGGACTCAGCCGGATAGAATACCTTTGAATAGGACAGAAATAGCCATTTGACCACTATCCTTCCGGAAATGTCCCGATCCTTTTTCTTCAGGTCCACTATCAGATCTATAGCACAGAAAAGTACAAGCAACGCCAGCAATATGATTACGAGCGCTGCTACCTGTACAACCTGTATTGCAGTGAACATAGTATGCCCGAACAAAGAAAGGATGCCAAAGTACAGGGATCCAATAGGTATATTCTGTAATCTATCTGGTTTACTGTTCTTCTACCTCGATTTCAACAGATCCTTCACTTTCATCAGCTGTATCTGTACCATTGTTGTCTTTTCCCTTGTCCTTTTTTCCCTTCATGGTCTTGATCTTCTCGATCAGACCCGGAACTGATTCAAGAAGGACACCAATATCAGATTTTCCGGAAATAGACATCAAACGGGTTTCTTCCTTGGATATGACTATAAAAGCCACAGGCTCTATCTTTGCGCCTGCTGCGCCGCCACCACCAAAGCCTTCTTCATTGTCTTTGCTCTTACCCTCTCCACCGCCTGTACCGAAACCAAAGGATACCTTGGTCACAGGAATGATTGTCGTATCACCAATTGTTACGGCATCTCCAACCACTGTCTTGGTACTCACAAGTCTTTCAAGTTCAGTGGAAACTTCTTTCATCAGGTCTTCAAGTCCCATTGTATACACTCCTATAAATTTTGAAAATTACGTTCTATAAGTTTATGACCCATACATGATATAAATTATCCTGAGATCTTCATTATGAATTGTCCTGGAAGAAGTTCATCAAGGAGAACTTCACTTTTTCTGGTTGAACATCTACAAACTCCTCTCTCTCATCAGGAGGAAAGATCTCAAAAACAGCGAACTTTCCATATCGTTGGCGTGAATCTGTGAGGAAGCGTCCGTCAAGCAATATCCTCACTCCATGATCCATAGGAGAACGCACGACCCTGCCCATGGCCTGTCGTATCTTACGGATCGTAGGTATCTGCACCGCATAGTCCCACCCAGCTCCGGACCCGTAAGAATGATCATAGGCTGACTCCACAGCATTCATTCTGTCATTGAGGGCCGGATAACCGACACCTACGATAATAACAGTTCTGCCCCTGCCATCCCTGAAATCCACCCCTTCGCTCAACGTACCCCAGAGATATGAGAAAAGCACACCTTTTCCTCCTTTCTCCCCAAGTTCAAAGAAAGCTTCTCTCACTTCATGGGAAGACACTCCGGCCTCATCCAGGAACACAGGCACATTCAGTTTGTCACCAAGTTTTGAATAGTATCTTCTGGCTTCAGCTGCACTCTGGAAAAAGATAATTACATTGCCTTTCGAATTCTCGATGGAACCTGCCAGTACTTGCTCCACGGCCTCCAGAGCATGAGGGTCATCCCTGCTTCTTGCAAATAAAGGAGGAACATCTACAGCTATGGTGAGACGTCTTTCAGGGGGAAATGATGTCATGTATGAAAGCTCGCACGTTTCCCGCTTTATACCCAGGGTAGCCTTCACCATATCAAAGGGCCGAAGTGTGGCGGACATAAGAATGACAGAGAACACAGAAGCAAAAAGCGGCTCTGTAACATTGCTGGGAATACAGGTGAAGAGCTCCAGACGCCCGTATATCTGATCGTTTGGGTCCCTGCGCACATTCATAATGGGATAATAGCGATAATCGTTGGACAGGACCAGATAAGAAGATAAGAAATCTGCAGCATGGCGAATATGTGACCTTTTCAGTATTTTGCTTAAGCCTTTCTTATATTGCTCTTTGTACTCCTCGTCAAGTGTTTGTTCGAACTCACTTGCCTCGGAGAGCACAAGCTGTATGGCAGCCTCATCCTTAAAACCAAGTTCCAGAGCCTGCCTCATGAACCTGCCTCGAATCACGTCATTACGCTCATAGGGATCGCTGATGCGCATATCATACCAGATCCTGCCTACTCTTTCCCTTTCACCGAACTTGAACCTGTTGTTGTATGTTTCCCTTATGATGTCATTTAACATTTTGAACAATTCAACTGCACGGCTTTCAGGCATTTGGTCCTGATTGGCTTCTATCTCTGAGATGGCTTTTTCAATGGTATGCTCAGTGATGGTCATGGATGAATGTGAACGTGCTGCTGATTCCAGGTTGTGTGCTTCGTCAAAGATCACTATAACATCCTGGGGCTCCTTGTCCAGCCATGTAAGCAATGTTGCAAATATCTCAGCACTCAGTACATGGTGGAAATTACAAATAATGAGATCTGCATACTTTAATTCCCTTTTCAATAATTCATAGCCACACATACCTCTTTTTGTGGCGTACTCGTTAATTTCCTCAGGAGTGCGCACATCAGCGAAAAGCCATTGTCTGAATACCTCGCTTTCAAAGCGCAGTACCTCATAAAGGTCATTGCATGCCCTCTCCCTAATACCACGAGCCTTTTGTTCACCTGCCTCTATTTCGTTGAACAATGCATCTCTTAAAGCTATAAGCGCCGGATCCTTGGAGCGTTTGTAGTTTTCTGATGCAGACTTAAGCTCCTTTTTCTTCAGATCAAGTTCCTTTTCCAGTTCTATCAGTTCAAAAGTATTGTCCCTTTTGATCCGGCATTCCTCATAGTCTACTTCATGGGGGCACATGGCAGCCTTACCCTTTACCACCGCCACCTTGACATCATTTCCCTGCTTTATCTCCCTTGCCTCGTTGATGAACTGCACCATCTGCTGGTGGACGTTAGTTGCAATGATCACAGTTTTCTGCAGTTGTTTACCTACATTGAGTGCAGGAGCAAGAGAACTGAGGGTCTTACCAGTACCACATGCTCCCTCGAAAAGTATGATCTCCTTTCTTAGAAGTGCAGAATATATCTTTTCCATAGCATCCTGTTGGTTAGGATAACAGTGTTCCTTGGGGAAATAGCGTAAGTATCCTTTCTGTCCGCTCATCGCACTACCTTATACCTTTCTGTACTAATAATTTGGGTTAGCTCTTCTTTGCAGCCATGACTTTTGTATCACAGCTTGAGATCAGCCTGTTGGATGGACTTTCTATGATCTTCACGATAATTTCTGTTCCCTTCTTCAAGCCGAAGTTGTTTGACGTATTTGTGATACTTCCCACTTGCACACTTACTGTTGAATTGTGACCCAGACCATCGTCACCATTAAGGACAATGACTTCTCCTGCGGACCAATAACCATCTGCTATGCAGGGGTTCCTTTTGGCATAATGTGTTTCTTTTCCTGCAGAACATAGATCAAGGTATGTTACCTGCACATCCCCATTGACAATTCTTCCTCCATGTGCCACCACTCCGGTATAACTGCTACCCTGCCCAACAATAACTATCTTTATGTTTTCAAGGGGCAGGGGATCACCTCCATTATGTACCAGCGTAATGAGATTTTCGTTATATCTGATCTCATTAGGTATGCCACCCTCTATTAATTCTAACTCCACATCTGCTGTTAACCCCTTTTTTAAAGGGTTAGGTACTCCAGCAAGTGAGACAGCAGTGACCCCTATAAGCAACATTGTAATAGCCAGCATCAACAAAGTCCCTACGACAGGACTTATTCCCTGGTCTGTGAACCGGATTTGCATAAAGTAGGGAAAAGATCGTTTTTGGCCCATACCTCGAATTACAGATGACTAACTATATAAACTATTCTAAAATAATTAAACACTTGAGATTAATAAGTTCTTGATAGCGATTTCATTCAATATGAACACAAAGTAGCTGCTGACAGAAAAGGAACTTTGCTTTATGAGCAGATACACAGAAAATAATTTTTTAATTTTCTGACTGAAAACGGATATTTATCCAAAAATGAAAAATTTAGGCTGAATGAGCCAGCCTCGTACCAAAAAAAAGTAGAGTAAAAACTCACTCTACTTGATCCTGATCATCCCCTTTGGTCTGACAACAAGCACTTCTTCACACTCTTTTGTGTCATTTATGTTAGTAGAGTTGATTTTGTGTGCATAAGCCTTAATGTAGGCATTCCCTGCAGTGGCACTTGAAAAATTCAATGTCTCTGAACCAATCACTGTTATATTTATAGGATTCTGCTTCTGATTAAAATAACCAAGGTTTGTGTATAGAGTAACATACGCAAAGCTGTAGTTACCTGTAGTGTCCTTTACCCACAGTGTCAGCTTAGAAGGCTCGTTTATTAAAGTAACAGGCTTGTCAGTTGTCATCGTGAGGCTTCCTAGAGAATAGGACCATATCCCACCTGCACTACCCCCGACACTTGAACCGCCGCTGGTGGGGAGGTATACTGTTACATTTGAACCATTTAAGTCAGTATACGTTATATTCGACTGTGGCAGGATGATAGGCACGTAACCCGAACCTAAAACTTTCATCTGATACCATATTCCCCATTTTTCACCTGGGTCAAGATTTGGGAGTTGCCATGAAAGGACCGACCTGTCATTGAGATTTGTAATTAGTGGTTCAGAGTTACCTCTTTTCGGAGACCTCGGGATTATAAAAGAGCTCATATTACCGGTTGTGCAGTTACTGCTTCCCGGAATGTAAGTAGCCTTTGCTATGGCAGTAGGTGTGATGTAGTTGCGAGGTATCTGTATGTTTAACACAGGTCCCTGGGCAGAAAAATTAGTGATCTGTTCTGCAATGCCTCTGAATATATCCTTCAGAACACTGGAATTTGGTGCAAAATAATACTCTCCTCCGGTGATACTTGCAATTTCCGACAGCATTGGGTCTACTTCAGATTCACTGTTACCAAATCCTACCGTATATATAACCGTATTGTTTTCCTTTGCCCTGTATGCTTCTTCCAACAGTGAGTGGTAACCTGCATTATCTATTCCGTCGGTCATGATGACTATAGTAGAGTTACCGTCTACTGAAGAAAGCTCATTGTTGGCAACGAACAGACCTTCATCTATTGCAGTCAACCCATCAGCTGTAATGGTATCTATGACGTTGCTCAGATGGGCGAGGGAATCATTGTTAAAAGTTGATTTCACACTTGCAGTCCACTGGCTCCATGAAAGCTGTCCACTTCCTGCAAAATCTTTCTGATAATTATAAACGATATCAAAACATTCATAGGTGCTGCTGGATGAGGTTTCAATTTCAGAGGTACTACTCCATGAAGAACCGCTCCATCTCTGGATATTGAGATCATTGCTTCCATCAGATGTCATAAGGAATATTTCATTTGATTCCGGGTCCGGTGCCAGCTTCACCCAACGTGTTGTGCCTCCTATATTCGATGCTGATAGGGCAGAACCCCATGAACCGGTCCACATGCGATACTTCGGCACAGAAGTGCTGTCTCCCCAGACGATCAAAGCTCTTCCACTGGATTGCTCAAACGCAACATCCATTGATCTTCTGGCAGTACTACCGGTATTAGTCCCGATTGATTGCCGGGATGACCAGGAGGAACCGCTCCATGAGAAGGCATGTACTGCGTTGGAACCATCCTGGTAAGCAAGTATAACCTTATTAGAATTGGGGTCAGCTGCTAATTTGAGCCAGTAAGCATTACCCGTGGAATAAAGGTTCTGTTCACTTCCCCACGAACTACCGCTCCAAATACGATATTTTATATAGCTGGAATCGGCCCATACGACCATTGCACGCCCTGTTCCCTCTTCATAAACCACATCGAAACACTGGTAACTTGAAGTTCTTGCAGAATTTGTCAGGGATATAGCATTGCCCCAGGAATTTCCATTCCATACCTGAGCACGCATATACTTTTGATCATCAAGAGTTACAAGTACCATTTCATCAGAATTTGGATTTGCTTCCAGTCTGATCCATGCAATGTTACCTGTGCCTGAATATACACTATTGGCCACAGGAGAATCGGAACTCCATATTGAACCATCCCATGTAGTATATCGAGGAACCCGGCGGTTATCGTACCAATCTGTGAAAACAGCAATTGCGTTCCCTGAACTCTGCTCATATGATATGTCGAAATTTTTTACGTTATAGAAGTTCAATTCACTTACCAGCTCCGTAGTGCCATCCCACGATAAACCATTCCACGTCTGGACGTTCAAATTGTAATCATCATCAGAAATGGCCATAATGATCTCAGGACTCGTAGGACTTGATTTAAGTACCATGTAAGAAGGAATTTCGTCAACATTATTAGCAGATTTTTCCACAGACCACTGAGAAGTATCCCAGGTTCTGTACTTTGGTGTTGAACCACCTGCGCTGCTATCGTAATAAGCAGTCATTATAATATCCAGCGGCAAAGCTGAAACATTCACTGTGAATCTGGTATCCGTGAGAGAACCAGCACCTTTTACAATGTCAATACGATAGGTTTCTCCTGCCTGGAGCAAAGAAGATACCTCACATGTACCTGTCCCGCCGGAAGAGTCCAGAAGGTCCGTCCCATCATAAAGATAAGCACTCATTGACGCTGAATCGATCCATGATACATTGAAATTGTACCTTGCAATGTCCGGGACCGTAAAGTACCCAGTCCAGATACTATTATCATAAACATAACTTGTCTGAGTATCAGTAGGAGCTAGATCCTCATAGCTGTATAGAGCCAATCCTGCATTGTCACCTCTGGTTTCATCGAAGCTTGAGAGGAATGCATGTGACGACAACTTGGATGCACTCTTCTTATCGATATACGTTGATACTGTGAAAGGTTGGGAACCTACAGCTGACCCGCTCACCCTTACCGTCCAGGTACCAAATTCGACGCTATTCCCGGCATCTTCGGAATACAGGTATGAGATGGGCTCGATCCATATATATTCTGAAGTGTCACTGGGATAATAGCCGGTTGTACTATAACCTGAACCGTATACTATTCCTGAAGGGCTTGTAAGGCGGAGATTCAGGTCAGAAGCGCTATTGGTCCAGCTTAACTTTACCTTCAGGTCGTCTATTGATTCATTTATCGTGAAAGTATCCTGGAAAGTACTGCTTCCCGAAATAGAACCGGAAAAACTGAAATCATATGGCGTGAAACCATCCTCACCATATTCGATCTCAGAAACATCATAATCGCTCAGTTCCTGTGCAATAGCAGCATAAATTGCGCTCAGATTTGAACTGTCCGGCGTATAATAATATTTGCCCCCGGTTTCTGATGCAATGTAACTCAATAAAGACTCATCTACATCTCCCAGACCAATCGTATATATAATGATATCGTTTTCGTTTGATACAGGAATTGCATCTTCTGGATCGCTTCCTCTGTTTGTTTCACCATCTGTGAGCACGACCATTACTTTTTTTGCTCCGGAACGGCCGTTGTTTATAAGCAAATTATTTGCGTCAGTCATACCGTCTCCCATTGCAGTGTAACCATTTGCGATCATGGAATCTATCTTATTATTAATGGGAAGCCTGTTGTTGTAAACATTAAGAGCGGTCATTCCGTAATCTACAGTACTTGAGGTTGCAAAGGATACAATACCAACCTTGGAATTTGACACCAGGTTTCCTATGAATTCCTTTGAAGCGGCCTTGGCATCAACTATTGGCTGCCCGGCCATACTTCCAGACCTGTCAATAACAAGCACCACATCAAGCGGCGTTCCTGCATAGTAGTCCGGATCCATACTGCCCGAGCGGTCAAGGACCAGCATTGCGCTTGCAGCTGGTCTTGTGATCGGCAGGTCTCCTTCGATAGACACCACTGAAGTAACACTCACCACATCACCTGAGTTAAGGGACTCGGGTTCTACGGAAACGGTTGCACTAAGGAAAGGTACATCTTTGACCGTTATAGGAGTGGATGCGGTAGCATTGCCTGCAATGGCAACAATTGTGGTATTCCCGGGAACATCACTGCACACAAACTTCAGAGACACTCTACCGAGTTCATTTGTTGTTACATTTATGCTTGTAGCATTAACACCATTCATTGAGAGGTTACCTAAGGTAGCATTAGTTGTACTGATGGTGAGGTTTATGCCAGATAACGTATGTCCCCACTGGTCTATCGCAACCGCTTTGATCGTACTTTCGTGATTTCCATTCAAACCCTGAGCAAGCAGAGTGTCATGTGAAGAGTATATATCAAGACTTAGGTTTGACCCTGCCATAAATTGCAACATTGTGGAATTTGCGATATTAGTATAACCACTGGCGTTCCTGTAGGTAGCAATGATGCTGACATTTTCGACGTAAGGCGTAGGCCCGACCTGAATAGATGCTTTTCCCTCTGAATTAAGAAGGCCTATCAAGGAACTACTACCATCGTAGAAGACAATCTGCTCTTTTATTGGGAATACGTCTTGGTCCGGAATAATGGGATTAAGGAACTGGTCCACAGCCTGACCGGTGAGCCTATACTTGTCTTCATTATTAGCATAGGCAATTGTTGGGGAATGAGTAAGAATAAGAGCATCAGCTGAATCTGCAAGTCCTTTTATTATGATCTTATAGCTTAGTGAAGTATTGGCCACAGTAATGTTGATAGTATTATCACCTGATCTTTTATCTGTTCTGAATACCGTGTAAGCCAGCCCATCAATTCCAGTAATATCGTGAAGATTGCTGAGGTTCAGGGAATTGTACTCATTTGGACTGTTATATGGAGTATGTACAGGAGGGGTCGCATTGAATACAACCAGGGAATTTTCCACAAAATTATTATAGATATCATAAACGCGTACAGTGATCTCTGAAGTAGTGTTTACGGTGTATTCCACATTGTACCAGAGGCCTATTCTGAATGGAGCTGCTGGCTCAACTTCAATATCCTTTGAGTTGCTGGCTCCCCCACATGATGCAGAAATATTGATATTACCTGCAATAGTAGAATTGATTGCCAAAGTTACATTTTGATCAGTAGTTACTGAGTTTGTGAGAACTATATCGGCTATCCCTCTGTCTGTCAGATTATGGCTGGACAGTATATGTGTCAACGTATATGGTGTCCTTGTGATCCTGTCTTCTTTTAGGATATTTCCAAAAACATCTTCAACTCTAACGTCTAAAGTTAGCTCAGCAGTATCATTGATATTGCCAAATTGATCCAACATGCTGATCGTAACAGTTGTTGCATTGCCTGCAGTTATCGGATTCTCTGATTCTGTTATGACTATACTCTCGACATCCATAGAAGAAAAAGTTATGTCCGTGGTGCTGGAAACGCTTCCAATGCTTGCATTGACTGTTGCAACCCCTGCCTCCGTTGTTGCGAGGAACACACGGCCATATCCAGATGCATTTGTCAATGCTGAGGCTGAACTCAAGTGACCCAGATTTGTGATGAAATTCACAAGTGTATTGTTTAAAGGAGTGGAATTGTCTGTGACTCTGACCATTACACTTACATTATCCCCTGCACTGTTCTGGACAGACATTGGGTACACTTCTATATTTAATGCCATTACAGACATACTTAATGAAAGAAGCATTAAGGATAGGATTAGAAATCTGGTTTGAGCTCTCATTGCAAAACCTCAGCATATTCACATTTTGGCAACATTGGATATTTTCAATTAACAATACACCCAAGTTTCATCATGAACATGTATATAAACAAAATGAACATTACTTTCTTATTCACAAAGTTATTAAATTATAGTAAACATACCTGCAAGACGGTAAAAATCATCTCATGTGTCTGCATATCCGCTTATGTAAAAGGTTTTTGTGAATATGAAAATGCTCTAGGAACACATTATGATCTACGCACCCTGTGAGATCAAGATAACCTTGGCAAATGGTTGTCCATCATGATCCCCCAAAAATTCTTAATTGAGTGAAGCTGAAAGATCATTCCTTGTCACATGCAGGTATGTAATAGCCCCTGGCATGCCTTCATAATACAATATCAGGCTTGATTCATCATAGTCCACCGGATCAGAGTTGCCCGGGCTGTTCAGATTGAACTTCACAGATCCATCCATTGTGATGAGTTTCATGTAATGCTGGGTGATGTTGTAAAGTGAGGTCTGGTCCCCAGAATGATAATTTACATTAGGAGGTAAGCTGATAGAACTTGTGGCATTCCATGAGAAGTCGTTGGCTTTGTCATATTCCATGATAAAGTTCTTATCCAGCAGGTCCACAATGGCTTGCTGATCCTTCTTGGTACCTGTTACAGGGAAAATATTGACCCCATCCCATTCTTCGATATATGATGCTGCTGCTGTGTCCTGATATGTCACAGTAAGCTGGAGCTGGTTTGCTCCTCCTTTCTTTGCCAGAGAATAGATGAGAGTCTTTGTACCTGATGTCGCAGATATCTGGTAATTCGTAGGATTCAGGCCCTGGGAAGCCCTGGCGCCAAGATCAAAAGAGAAATTGTACATAGGTGCAGAACGGGAAACATTAAGTGCCCCTACCTTAAAGTTTTGGGTAAGCACCGATTTGCCCATAGGCGGCATAACCTCAAGTTCCACGACTGCCGTGCTGTTGGATTCATCCACAGTGGCGCTTGTATATGCAAGCGTGTTAGCGTAGTCAGCCCACGCATTATAAAAATCACTTTTAATGTATATGAGAACCTTGTCAGATTTGACAGGATTGGTCATCCTGTCGTCTGTGATAGGGTCTGGATATAAAACTGTGGGCATGTTATTGGAACTCACCGTTATTCCTACATCAGTATCCCCACTGATACTTGTGTTTCCATTGATGCACATTATTGGTAACGTCAGTGTCTCACCATTATAGTTAAACTCAGGAGGTGAGATCATAACAGCTTTCCCTGTAGGATATTTTGACCACACACCTCCACCTTCGTATGCTACTACACGGTCATCGTTCTTGAAGATGATACTGCCCATGGAAGCATTGAACATAGTGAAGTTTGTCTTGGCCTCAAAACCCTCCCATGCTTTCCATTTATAGCGTTGATGGCTGAAACTATCGTACCAGGGAGCATCAATGTCAGCCAAAACCACCTTTATCTCACTGTTACTGTATGACTTGCTTTCTCCCTTGACTTCCAGCGTTCCACCCATTAGGGAAATGGATGTGGTCTGTATAGGCGACTCTCCTAGAGCTACCTTGCTGGTCCTTGAGTC